>JAJFJH010000298.1 GCA_021774155.1 Nitrosomonas sp. | reverse complement strand
AGTGAGTAAGGTGATTGCATGAGCTTAATCCTTGCTCCCAACGTGGTTTTGCAGCGGTTGGCCGATGACCTCCTCAATCTTTGCCAGGGCGATTTCGTGGTCGGTTTTTTGCCGATGGAGGTCTAGTTCGTCCTGTTGCAGCTTGAGAACATTATCCAGCATGGTCAGGAAATCCACTTTTCCGACCCCATATCCCGCCATTGAGGATTCAAGCGCCAATGAAGCTTGAGGGATGATGGCCTTCCCAATGAGCCTGACTAGTCGCTCGGCGCGTTTGACCCGATCAAAATTATCTTTCACTTGAAATAATGCTTGCTGTAAAACGGTGTCATATCCCTTCCGTGCTCCTTCCAAGTTAGCCAAGGCTTCCTTTTCCCCAAACCGTTGTTTGGTGGCGTAATAGAGCGGCACCTTGATGCCGAACATCCCAAAGGCATCTTGCATTTCATCGGATCTGAAGGATTGCATGGCGCCAAGACTGACAAAAAAGTCCGGGTAATATTCACGCTGGGCTAGAGCCACCGAAGATTGACTCCGCTCGATGCCATGAGTTTGTACGTGGAGAAGCGGAGAATTCTTTTTGACTAATGCGATCAGGTCTTCGAGCGTTGAGAGCAGAGGTGTTAATTCTGGTTCGTCCGGTATCCCCAGTGGAGCTGTTGGTGGACGATTGAGGATTCGATTCATCTCCGCCCCAACACTCTGGCGTTCCTGCTCAAGGCTGGTGAGCCGTTCCATTTCTCTCGAAAGCTCGACTTGTGCCCGAAAGACATCTTGCTGAATGCCTTTTCCCACTTCGTATCGAGCTTCCGCCGTTTTCTCCAATTCTTTAAGGATCATCAAATTTTTCTTCACCACGTAGATGGATTCTTGAACGAAGTGGAGGTTGAAGTAGGCGGTCTTCACCTGGGCCATCACATGAAGCTGGACAGCGCGGTAGGCCTGATTGACTTGTTCTGCAGCCTTGGAAGCCACTTCACCTTTGAGACTCAGTTCTCCCGGATACGGTATGGCTTGCTGGACTTGAAATCTTCCTTCTCTCATGATGTCCGGGCCGCGGTAGCCAAGGCCAATAATGGGATCTGGGAGAGTTTCGACCTGTGGAATAATGGCCTTAGCTGCTTCCCATCGGTGCCGGGCCACTTGGATTTCAGGGTTCCGCTGATAGGCCTCCTCAATGAGAGTGTGAAGTTTGAGGGGTGGCTCTGCAGCAAGAGCTGAAAATCCCATAACTTCAAGCAGGAGCAACCCTATGACAATGGTTTGAGCGTAGAAACGCTGGAACGGATTTATTCTCATCATGGCCTCAACCGTGAGTTGATAGTTGAATAAACAGGAACAAGGGACGCAGAAATGGCTTGCGGTTTCGCGCCCGGAATAATAACTAAGCTGTGAAGGAAATTAATTCAGAAAAACAGAGAAGAGGAGAAAGAGAAGAGGATAAGTCGAAGATCGAGGAGAAGAGCTGGTCGAAAGATAATAGTGGGAAAAAGTAGATCCGAAAATGTCGGCTGATTCAGTAAACACTGCAATGGGCAGAACACCGTCGGTAAGATCTCTGGACTTTTCCTCAGAACTTTTTAATTGATCCGGGCAGTCAGCACTTGAATTGAGAGGCGTGGAAGGCAACTGGTGGGAATCTGACTCAGCGTGGTGTGATCCCGCTGCTGATCCCTCCATCGGGCAGAATAGACCCCCACTCCCACACACTAGAAAGGTCACGAGGAGGAAGGGAACTATCAACCGAAACTGTTGTAAAATTTTTCTATTCATTGAAATGCCTGCTGAAAAAATACGGTGCTGCTTAATTTATCGGGCAATCTAGTCCTCTTGTTTAAATTATGAAGCAAAAAAAATGCCATAGTTGGTAAGTTGAATCTTTTCAGCACCTTTTGAGTCAAGGAGATCCTGTGCCCTACCGGTTATTTGTTGCCATTTCACGCAAGGCGTAAAAACTTTGAAGTACTAAAACGCCCCACTATTCTTGGCTCTCATGTGAAATGGTTCACAATACAATTGCTGATTATACTATTCTGAAAAAAAGTACCACCAAAGAAACAACTAGTGTTAATGAATGCCCATGTTCTCACTTAAATTAGGAAGGACGCGATTCCTGAATCGGAGGGCATGGCACATCACCGTATGAACAGAATACACAACAATCCCCAGTCTTGGGTTGCAGAATTGCTTGGCAGCCCTGGCATTCGTAAACTACCTGGCAGGAATCAATTGGCATGGTCTCGGTTTTTCTACATCCACATTCCGGACACGTAATCGTTGACTCCAGGTTTGGGTCACGGGTGGCAGTCATTATTTGATTGATCTTCCTGAGTTAGCCCCTTACCCCACCGTATTTGAAAAATTTGGGGGGGATCCCTTTTGGGATAAGATCGTGGTCTAGGGCAGTAAGACTAGGCCTAGGGCTTGGAGTGCTTGCACTTTCGGAGGAATAGTCTTGGCGACAATCGTTTCAAAAAATTACAACCGATCGCGTAATCCCCGTAAAACAATATCACGATAGCTCACGATGCCCACGACGATACCGTCGGTAATCACGGGGGCTAAGCTCAGGCCGAAATGTTCAAAGAGCCGTGCACAAAAACGGATATCCATACCCTCACGCACAGAAATCACAGGCTTGTTCATAATCTCATAGACGTTGACTCGATCTGGAGACTTCTCAGCACCTAAGATTTTTTTCGCGATGTCTGAGAGTAGCAGGATGCCGTATTCATCATCGTCGTTGCGACGATTGACCATGAGACATTCAGTGTCTAAGTGTTTGGCCTGCCGAAGGGCATCAGCAACCGTGAGAATCCCCTCGACAAGATCAAACTCTGTTTTCATGACGTCTTCCACGCGGACCAACTCGTTATGTTTCATAGCTCCTCCTCCAGGACTTCTCGAAGTTTTTCCACCTGATGAGCAATGCCTACGGCATCTTCGACATCGATTTGAAAGGCAATCCCTGTCCCGGGTTTTGAATCAAATTCACCAACTTTGGCAATGGACTCTAGAATGTCGCGGCAGATATGCTCTTCCACTAAAAATAGAATCACGTCCCGCTGCGTTTCCAGATTCAGTCCGAAGAAGGTCTTGGGTGATTTCAGGCCTTCGCCCCTGGCACTGTTGATGACGGTGGCACCGGTTGCTCCATGTTTCCGTGCCTCGTCCATGACCGCATCGGTTTTATTATCCTGGACAAATGTGAAGATCAATTTAAAATGCATAACATGACTCCGTGGTGAAAGATTATTTCTTTTGAGCCCACCATTCAGAAATTTGCGCATAGGCCATCACCGAAATGATGGGACACAAACTCGCAAATGCAATTAATCCAAATCCGTCGTACATAGGATTGCGGCCGGGGACGGTGCTTGCCAAACCGAGGCCCAGAGCGGCCACTAACGGGACGGTCACGGTCGAGGTCGTCACGCCTCCCGAATCATACGCCAACGCGATGATTATCTTAGGCGCAAACACCGTTTG
>JAJFJH010000297.1 GCA_021774155.1 Nitrosomonas sp. | reverse complement strand
TGAGCAAGGCAGTCCAAAACCATAAATAGCGGGATAGTAACAATGGCTTAAATAATCTTTGCGCGAAGTAGTAGATAAGTTTTTCAAGTAACATGGTTGCTCCTTATGCCTGGTATAAAAACGTAAATATTGCAAATTGAGGAAAATGCAAAAGCATCAAATCTCACATGGTTTGCAAAGTATTAAAATATGGGATTTTCTGGCAGTGAAATAAACTATGCAGGCAATTCGTTTCTCTGTAGTGTATCCCCGCTGTCAGACTAATATTGTGAGTGCCAGAAATGCGTTAAGGAAATGTTAATGGAGCGTCAAATTACAACTGATTCTTATTGTAGTAATCAAAAAGAGTGGGGCGCAATTGATTTTGATTGATTAGTCGACACCAGGAAGTACAATATCCAAACAGCAATATTGCAACTGGTCATTTAATAATCATTAAATTGACAGATTTAGCATCAATGTTTGGCCATGAGAGAGGCACTATGGGTGGAATATGCTTAAACATGAAGAGTATCGTCTGTCATTATCAAATTGAAGAAGTAATAATTTGGAACAGAGACGCTTCATGAAAGTGCTTATCATAGAGGATAACCAAGATATTGCAGCCAGTATTTATGATTATTTAGAGATGCTAGGTTACACGGTCGACGCAGCGGACGATGGTCTATCCGGGTTGCATTTAGCCGTTACAAACGATTACGATGTGATCATTCTGGACTTAGGTTTGCCGGGTATTGATGGCATCGAACTTTGCCGCCGACTTCGCCAAAATGCCCAGCAGTTAATACCGATACTGATGTTGACAGCTAGAGACTCGCTCGAGAATAAATTAGAAGGCTTTAATTCGGGTGCGGACGACTATTTGGTCAAGCCTTTTTCCCTAAAAGAACTTGCAGCACGCGTTAATGTGTTGTCTAAACGTATCAGCCGCGTCCCTGCTTCGCGACTACAGGTTGGAGATCTCTCCCTCAATGTGGATACTCATGAGGTACATCGCGCCGGTCAGTGCATTCACCTTAACCCGATACTATTTAGGTTACTGACTTTTTTAATGCAAAACGCGCACCGTATCATAAAGCGCGAAGAGCTCGAGTGCGCAGTGTGGCAGGACAACCCACCGGATAGTGATGCGTTGCGTACGCATCTCTCCAGTCTGCGTCAGCTTATTGATAAACCATTTGATTCCCGGCTTCTATACACTGTGCGTGGTTTTGGATACACGTTTACCGACAAGAACACAGAAGATTAGCACTTCGGCTTTACATCACTTTTAATTCCTCATTCGAACAACGGATATTCAAACGACAAGCTTTATTTTTATGAAGATACAGAACGTTTTAATCTGAACATTGCACCAGTTACTGAAATTTAAACGCTGAACTGAAGCGTGCAATTTTTTGGTAGAACATCAGCTTGGTCATGCAGAATCTGTTGCTCTTGTGTGAACAGACTCTGCATTTGCAATGTTTTCCTTTAGTTGAGAGACGGCTGGGTTAGTGTACTATTGGGTACGCTGCTTTCAGCGCGGTTGTCATCATAATATATACAGGTATACCAATTGTGACATTGTAGGTAAATGTCAATCCAAGTGATGCCGCCAACGGCAAGGTGGGGCTGGCTTCTGGAATTGCAATGCGCTGTACTGCTGGAACGGCAATATACGATGACGAACCACACAGTACCGCAAACAGCACATAAGTCCCCACTTCGAATGGATGGCCAGCAAATATACTGTACAAATGCGCAGCCAGAATACCCATCCCGGCGAATATGTTTGGAGCAATGAGTCCAAACGCGATGAAACCCGATCCTCCTAACTTCAGATCTTTGAGTCGTGAACTAGCAGTCATTCCCATTTCAAGAAGGAACAAGCAAAGAATCCCTTGAAATAAAACCACAAAGAATTTATCGTTAGCCTCGGTAACATGTACTCCCTGCAACCGAGAGATGAATCCAATCGCAATGCCGCCAAACAACAAATATAGCCCCGGATTGAGGAAAATCTCGTGTATCGCTTTTTTGCTGAATATTCTTTGGTCAGGATCTCTGTTCGCATTGTGTGCCTTGGCTGAAACAGAATCGTACCCAGGCTCTCCTGGCATGGTACCGTTGGCGTCCATTACTCCTGAATGACGCAGTCGCGCAACCATATACAGTGCAACAAGACAGCCAGGAATTTCCATCACGGCAAGTAAAACAGGCATATATGCTGCATAGGCAATGTTCGCAGTAGCAAGCACGCCAACACAGGTGACAAAGGTTCCCGCTGAATCTGAACCATAATAGCCTGACACAGTCGCCGCATCCATTTTCCGTAATCTTGTCGCTGATCGAAGGGCGTAGTAGGCCATAATACCGACAATGGTGTTGGTGACAAATCCGATAACCATGAATCCAGTAGCATCCTTAAGGTCTTCTGCCCCAAGTGCTGCCAATTCTTCACCACCGTGCCAGCCTATGGCGATTAACAGATAAATTGTTAATCCTTTATAAAGTGCAGGTGGGAATTCAAGTGGCACTTTAAGAAAAGGAACCAAAAACCCCAAATAGAAAAAAAGTAGTAGTGGTTTAAATAAGTTATGGGTGAAGTTATATACAAATTGATCGATTAATTCCATAATAATTGCTCCTTATACTCAGTATAAAAATGTAAAAATAGCAAGTTTAAGAAAGTGCAAAGGAGCCAGCTTGAGCAAGTACGTAAGATGTTAGAGCATGGAGTTCCCAAATGGACACCACTTTAAATGCACTATAAAAACATTGACTCCCCTGCTGCGTCTTTCTGCGGTCAGACTAATGTTGTGTGCGTCAGAAAAGCGTTAAGACCGAGTTAAGAAAGCGTTAAAAATGAAATTAACCTAGATTTTCCATTAGAAATTTACAGATAACGAGAAACTAATAGAACAAACAATTTCTGAAAATTTATTCGTATGAAAAAATTCCAAATGTAAGCACCGATAATTTAGAGAAATTCAAATATTATCAACAATTTTCTCTAATGGCTTCCATTAGAAAACCCGCCTAACGGAAAATCTGGAATTAATCTTAATTTGTTGGGGAAAACAGACTAATACAAATCAATTTGGGCGGCTGAATAACTTGAAGTAAAATTCAGCTAAATAAAATCATGAGAAAAATCGAGTATGTGTTCTCTGCAATTCTGGGGACAGCCAGCAGAGCCGTACGAAAATTCGAAGGAGATAGCTGAGAGCAACCGGAGTTGTGTTTGGATATTGTACCTGATACCGTTGTGTGACCATCAATACAGCTGCGACACGTGCCAATTTATTAATATAAATGGACGCGTGTCGCGGATTATTAGTTACAATTTATTTGAAGATCCGTAATTAATAAGAAGAACTTCTCGACCCTTCTAGCCAGAGGCAATCAGAAATCAAGCACATACCGCTCAACTCCTTCATTTTTGGCTGTAGCTCAGCAAGCACTTTTTGTGCTTTCTCCTCTTGACAGGCAAGGATAACAACCACATTTCCACTATTAAAAATTGCGTCATTAGGATCTACGGAACCACGAGATCCTAAACCACTCGCCTGTTTAATAACGGTGTAACCATGCACCTCAATTTTCGACAACAAGCTAGTTAATTCAGAAAGTTTATGTTTACTTATGACTATCTCGAGTCTTTTCATTGCTATTGTATTTTTCATAATAGTTTTTCCTAAAGAAGCGTTAGTAAATAATTGTGCGTAAAGGCCCGTAAATTTATCTTCCCTATCCGGAGTGCCAATGCAGCCAAACAGTTCGCCCTATCGAAAGTCAGTTCTATATTAAGATTACATAATTAAATACATCAAAGGGTTACCACAATTTTTTTGCAACGGAGTATTCAAAACTACTAAAACTACGCTTAACTACTTTTCTTGATTCTCACTATCACGATCCTCCAGAATATTCTGGCTTGGAGGATACTGACCTGGCTTTGGCTCACCACATGCAACTAAAAACAGTACTAAAATAGCTAAAACAAAAAGGGAATATTTCATAGTATCAGTGTCCTATATTTGAATTTATGACAGTTGCACAATATAATTCTGTCGAAAAAATCAAAGAACTGACTTTTTTACTTTGCTAGGCTTCAGTTCTCGCTGTTTTTTAGACGATTTTTTTATAACATAACCAATGTTAAATTATCGTTAAAAGCTATTAATTAGGTATTGCCGGGTTAAGGTGGTGGTTACCGCCAGAATTTGGATGGTAATGTTTAGCGAGAACGCATCGGGCAACATCTTTATCGATCTCGATGCAAACACCGTCGAAATCAGTTGCTCGATTCGTAGACACCCGTAACTTGTGTTGCGTTGTTTCAATTCAACAATTGCGCGAATCAGCTCCATGGATGGATCTTTTGGTCCTGGATTTGCCTTTCTTTGAGGTAAAATAACAGATGATATTTACGGTTAATCAGAATTTTGTGAAAGTGAAGAAAAGTGGACGTCTTGAGGATGACGTTGCTTTTAAAAAGACGCCTTGGCTTCATAAACAACGACCAAAAGCCAAACAGGAATCGATCAAGACTCGTTAGTTTGGGAGCCTTTTGTCGGAATTGATTGATCTGACATTACGCGTGTCCGAGATAATTACAAGACTGACAACGAGACTGATTTTTGATGAGAATTAGTAATTTGCCATGCACAAGTTTTACCCTATACCTGCTACTCACCTAAAAGATGACGCTGTGACTCCATTGACTGATGTAGTATGTCAATAATATTGATTTCATTGTTTGAAACAATTTCATAGTAGATGGTATGAGAACCTGCATATAGAATCTATTTAAGCAACAATTCTCTGTGCAATCTCAAATTTAATTACGTAATTATTTCCATCCCAAACTTCCAAATTTCCGATCCAGTTTTCGCGCACCGAATAGGTGCTTTTAAATTTGCTTGCATCTTGTCCAGCCTCAACCTCTTTTGGGTTTTCGGTATATGCTACGACGGCACGAAACACTTGATTGATTTCTTTAGCTTTGTCTAAAGCACTACTAAGTTCACAATTTCCTGGGCCTGGCCAACTTGTAATATGTTCCTTATATAGAATGGCGTTATCAGAAGACTCACCAAAATGATGATCCCAAAGTCTAATAACTAGCTCCTCATCAGAGTTTTCTGCGCAAATAGACAGATCAATATTTCTCAGGAATGCGTTGTACTTCTTGAATGCCTCTGTGATCGTCATATTTTTAGAACGCCATATTTACAATGTGCAGGCATTATGATTACTATGTTTTGAAGAAACTATTGTACTTTGGTGCGTAGCGAGCAAAGTGAATAAGCGAGGACAGATTGTCCGGATTTTGAGGCGTATAGTCATTCTATGTAGCAAGAAATTGGAATAATATGAACCGCTTATCCCAGTTTCGTAGCAGATCAATCTTAAGTCCGACAGACTCTTACTCTCGGCTAATTCATGTATTGCGAAGTTTATTACTTCTGGTTTCAGGAAGTAAACAACACAGTAAATCGGGAACCTTGACCTCTCGTGCTTTCAAAGGACACTATCCATCCATAACGCTCACAAATACGCTGGACAATTGTCAAGCCCAATCCGATTCTATTCGTGTCACCTGTATTGTTCTTTACATAACTTTTAAATATTTGGGTCCGCGTAGCTGTGTCGATACCAACGCCAGTATCTATGACAGTTAGCTGGTTAGATGCTAATGACACCGTAACAGTTCCTCGCTCGGTATAACGAAATGAATTTCGTATTAGATTGGCAACCAAAACACTGAGAATTCCTGGAGGAGCTGACACTTTTAATGGCTCGTTTTCCTCAACCATCACTTCAATAGGTTTGTCACCTAACCATACACCTTGCTGTTCAATTACCTTGCGGACAATTGGTTTCATATCACAAGCATCGTGGTATTTGGTCGATTCATCATTGATCTGTGCCAATACTAAAAAAGTCTCGATTAATTCAGACACCTCGTCGACCGCACGTTGAACTCGCTGAATTTGCGCGTATTCTTTGGAGGACAGATCCGTTCTCGTGGCCAATACTTCTGCCGCCAAACCTATGTTAGTAACGGGTGTTCGTAATTCATGACTCACGTTGCTCGCAAATTCCTTCTCGCGGATCAACAGGTGCTGCAATTGCTCGTGGTAGTGCTGTAGCTTGCGCGCTAAAACACCTATTTCATCGTCACTGAATTCTGACAAATCCAGGGACTCGCCTGGTTGATTCCTAAATTCTTTAATCTGTTTAGCAAGCTGTCTGATTGGACGGATAACTCGATGTGCTACCCCCCAACCAATAGTGAATGCAATTATCAAAGCGGCAAACGAACACAGCCAAACCAGACGAATAAAACCACGCTCTCGCTCATGGATACTAGTATCGTCAAATTGCACGGCGTACCGGGTATTTCCGATATATTCGATCAGAATTCGGTAGTCTCGATTATTGTACGTAACTTCGTGTATACCCTGAGGAAGATTGCGAACATATTCTGGTACGTTGGTTATTTCACCGAGTGGCGCTTTGTAAATGCTGATAGTTGCATGTGAGCGAGAAGATTCAGGCAGTTGTGTGGCATTTTCATCATGTCGTTGTAATTCCAAAAACTCAGAATATAGTATGTCATCGAGTACGCTTGTCTCGATTGACTTCAATGCAACAACTAAGCCCAACCCAAATATGAGGGTTAATGCCGCTCCAAACAAAAGAAACGCGATAGCGATGCGTCGGCTAAGGCGTTTAGTCTTTTGCATTCTTGTCCGTAAGTTTGTACCCAAAACCGCGTACAGTGTGTAAAAGTGGCCGATCAAATGGTTTGTTAATAACCTGACGTAAATTGGAGAGATGGGTGCGTAAAGCATCACTGTCCGGCGGGTCGTCCCGCCAAACCACGTACTCAAGCTCTTCGCGCTTGATGACACGATGTGGATTTTGCATCAAAAACATGAGTAACCGAAATAGCGTAGGGTTAAGGTCGAGGTGCTTGCCAGCGCGATATACTTCGTGAGCGCCCACATCGAGTGAGAGATCCCCAACCAGCAATCGCGAATTCGGTATGCGGCTGATGCGTTCTGACAACACTTTAACGCGCGCGGCTAGTTCTTTTAGAGAAAAAGGCTTTGCCAAGTAGTCGTCAGCACCTGATTTGAAGCCTTCTAATTTATTCTCGAGCAAACCTCTGGCGGTTAGCATGATCACTGGCACTGACCGTTGTGCATCTTGACGAAGCCGACGACAGAGGTCGATGCCATCAATTCCTGGCAAGCCTAAGTCCAGGATGACGACATCGTAATCCTTGGTGATCGCAAGATGTAAGCCTGTTACTCCATCGCCTGCCGCATCAATCGTGTAACCTAATCCTTCCAAGTAATCACAGATACTAGCGGCTATGTCTTGGTTGTCCTCTATGATAAGCACTCTCATGCGCTGCCCCTATAAGATGAAAAGGCCAAAGACAAGCCAATGAAGAATTTCGAAATCGACAGCTTTTATTGAGAGGTAATAGAATATCGACAAGGTGTAAGAATTCTCTTAATGTTGTTTTTGTTTTATTGTAGGATTTAGCTCATTTATACCATCCATAGCATAGTAGTGTACTTTTATCGGCCAACCATTACTTAAAAGTTTATTCTTTACTCTTCTGACGGACGAACCAACAGTATTGATGAATTGACTTTTGCGACCAGTTGTTCTGCAACCGATCCAATGAAAAATCTTTCCAACCCTCGGCGGTTTGATGTTCCTACTACCAGCAAGTCTGCTCCCCAATCGAGGACAGCAGCAGCAATAGCTGTGGAGATACCATTCAAACCATATTCGACCTCCGCTTTCAAAAGACGGGTCTCCAGACTCGATGTATTAACTGAAGAGCTCGCTTGTTCCAGCAAATCAGCTCCTCTCTTTTTGTCGACTTCTGTATCGCTGGCTTTGGAATGGACGATACATAATGTTGCATTATAACTATTAGCAATATTTTCCGCTTCCGCTAACGCCTGCTTAGCAGTTTCGCTACCATCAACAGCAACCATTATTTTCTTGTACATAGAGATACTCCTTTATGGGTGTATATTTTGTTGGGGGGCAAGGCTTTGACATACTCTCCCCCAAACAAACTAATAGTTTATTTATAAGTCATGCATAGACAATTATTATCGTAAGTTGCTCCCGTCATTTTTTAAATTATCAAAGTATCGCTTGACGACAGATTTAACTGGCATTTTGTCGTGTTTGGTATAGACCAAAAAGTAAACGATGCCGTGTAGTGCCATGGCAATCAATAAGCCTTCAAAGATGCCAACTTGAAAAACTAGAACAGCGGTTAAAACCGCTAGCATTAACGCATAAGGGCCATGATGAATAACATGTGCCAGCCCGGCAATCATTTTGTAACCGGTAAACATCATAATTGCTGCCAATGCAAATTTTGGCAAGTAATCTAGATACTGTGTATTAAATGTAAAGAAACAAACAACAGAACCTATAATCAAAACGGAAAATTTAGTCACTGCGCCAGCCAGCTTATTAGTTGTGCTCTTAGCCAAACCATCCAGGTTGGTCATGCCATGGAAAAAACTTGCGCCCATATTAGCAATCCAAATAGCAAGTAAACTATTGTTGCTGTTTGTTTTACGTCCTAACGGGTCAATTTTCTCAATTGCAGCGTTACTCATAACTTGCTCAATGACGTCAACAATCGCCAGCATGGCACAAAAAAGCACCATATAGACCATCATCATAATAGAGACATCAGATTCTGGTAATGGTAGTTTTATTGTAAGATCAATATCTTCCACGAAAATCATTGGTACTGTAATGAATTGCGCCAGTAACGCGCCGCCGAGAATCAATACAAAGTATGGAACGGCTGGCTGGGTATCCTTGAATTTGGAAAATAGGAATAGAAAGACTCCGAGACCGACTGCAGAAATGGCAATAATCTGAATACGTGCAGCATTCCAAAATTCTTCGGTAATCGATTCTTCAGGTATTTCGTAAGTAAACTCGGAAAACTTCAGTAAGATTTTCAACCCCACACCTGCCAATAGTCCTTCAACTAGATAAACTGGAACGGCTATGAGTAGGTATTTTTGCCAGTTGAACTTCCATATAACGCCTTGCATCGCCGCAGTCAGGAAAATACAAAAGGCCATATTTTCCCA
>JAJFJH010000296.1 GCA_021774155.1 Nitrosomonas sp. | reverse complement strand
GATTTCTCGTGTCGTCATGCCTTGGGCGTACAAAAAAAGAATCTTGTCATCCATCGAGGTAAATCGACGCTGGTGCTTTTTGACAAGGTGAGGCTTGAAGCTACCCGATCTATCACGCGGCGTGTCCAGTTCAAACTGGCCAGATTCCGTTTGCAAAATCTTACTGCCGTAACCGTTTTGAGCTGGGTCTGATTTAGTGGACGGATAAGTCACTAGCATTATGCAGCGATTTGTTTTTGATTGTAGAACTGTTTTGCAAAATGGGCAGGTATTTGATTGCCGATTTTCGCATGTCGCCTAACGCGATTATAAAACACTTCGATATAATCAAAGACGACCTGCTTAGCCCTGTTTCTTGTTTTAAAGTGATAATGATGCAAGCGTTCAGTTTTTATCGAACCGAAGAAGCTCTCCATTGGCGCGTTATCCCAACAATTTCCTTTGCGACTCATTGAGGTTTGTATGCCGTAACTAGCTTGCAATGCACGGTAAGCGGCACTGCAATACTGACTTCCGCGGTCAGAATGATGCATCAAACCAGGGGCAGGTTTTTTCTTCCAGTAAGCGGCTTTGAGTGCATTGATTACCAGAGCTTTTGTCATACGACTCTCCATAGACCAGCCCACAATTTCTCATGTGTATAGATCCTTAATTGCAGCAAGATACAACCATCCTTCTCTGGTTGGAATATAGGTAATATCGGCTACCCAAACTTGATTAGGTTGGGTACATGAGAACTGTCGATCCAGTAAATTCTTAGCGATTGGCAAGCGATGTTTGGAATCAGTTGTCACTCTGAACTTCTTTTTATGAGTACAACGAATTCCATGTAATTGACGTAAGCGTTTGATACGATTCAAACCAACATGAATACCTTGGGCTTGTAATTCACTCAGAATCTTAAGTGGACCATAAATGCCACGTCCACGAGCGTGGGCCACTTTAATAGCAACAACCAGACGCGCGTCTTCAAGTTTACGTGCAGACACTACTTTGCCAGTACGCCACGCTTGATAACCACTTCTTGCAACGCTTAGCAAACTGCAAAGCTTGTAGACTGGGTGGAGATGACGTAACTGATCTATCATGGCATACCTCACTTCGCTTCCTTTGCAAAGTATGCCGTCGCTTTTTTTAATATATCACGCTCGATTTTAGCAACTGCTAGTTCTCGTTCAAGTTCACGAATGCGTTGTTGATCTGCCGTCAGCTTCGCAGCACCAAGGCTACCTGCAAGTTCACCACGTTCAGATTGGGCTATCCATAAACGTATGGACTTCGGATCAATATCGAGTTGCCTGCCAGCCTGAGCTGCATTGAGATGTTGTTCTGTGACTAGCTTTATGGCTTCTCTTTTAAATTCTTCTGTAAATAATCGACGGGGTATTCGCTTCATGGTTTCTCCTGATAAGTTGATAAAATACCATCAACTTATCCGTCCATAAAATCGGGCCTAGCTCATTTCGGTTATTGTTAACTTCGTTCGGCTCATGCTTGGCAAAACCAAGGTGATCATCAAGTTCAGCGTTTAATGCCGCCTCAACCGTGATTTTAGTTAGCATCTGACGGAAGTCGTTCAGGTCTTCTTCGGTTTTTATATTCTTAGCAGCTAATGCGGCTATTGCGTGGAGTTCTTCGTTTTTCATCGTCTGTCTATCCTTTCCCATGTTTGGGGTTAATGATAGACAGTTACACAGAATTTGTTACAGTCTTGATTTTTCAGTTAGCTGTTTTTGAACAGATTTTAAATTCACTTTTGGCCAGAAATAATTTTTTGCAACAGAGCCGTTAAATGTACGATTGCATTGACGACAACGATAACGTTGTAACTCGCAAACTTTACCCCAACGATACAATTTCGTGCTCATACAGTGTGGACATACAGACTCGTCATTCACGCTTTGTTCAATCAAAGTAACTGCTGTATCTGCGCCTATTTTTCTTGCTATTCGCTCTCGTAGTTTATCTCTCTGGCTACGACTCATGCGGTCAATTGATTTTACCCAAATTTTGAAGTCCATCGTTTTCATGGTGTGTATCCCTCTTTTTACATCCCGATACACATTGGACGCTCAATTCAACAATAAATTGCGACATAGCCATTTATAAGTTACGATCAAATAGTAAATAGTATATTTGCCTATTAGTTTGCAGCTGCCGAAGAAAACTCATTGCGTATATGTGCTAAATTCAGCAAAGACTGTTTCACTTAAGGTGTTTGCAATGCAATAAGAAAATCTTAACTCTCAAGAGGGATGAGTGATGAAAAATTGGCATTTTTTTTCGAGTACGTTGATACTATTTTTCTTACTTTCTCTTCTTAGCCTTGGGTCCTATGCACAGCGGCCTAACGATCTTCGCCAGGATCTGCGTGTCTCGTTTTCGTCAAAGGACGAGAGAGGAGGTCCTGGTTACGTTGTTGGAACGGTAAGAAACAATTCGGGAAGAACCTATCGCTGTGTACGTATCAAATTCGAACTGTTTACACATATTGATGATCGTCGATCCGGGAGAACGCCGCGCGATCTGGGTGATCTTTCCGTGGTTGTACATAATTTTCATCCACGTCAGAAACGACATTTCGAGAAGAAGTTGCCTGTCAAGGCAGGTTTTGGGCTAAAATCCGTCAATCATTGCAAAGCCAAACCAGCTAGGAGGGTGGCACCAGACGATCCGCCAGCAAGGAGGGTGGCACCAATAAGGCAATCAGACAAGAAGCTGCCACCGACACTACCTAAAGACCGATCAAATAGGAAGCTACCGGATGCTTCTAATGGAACTTGTTCCATAAGCGGCCGTGTATCCGGAAAGCTGCAATGGAACGCGACGGGCGACAGGGGGCAATCTTACTCATTTAAATTGGAAGAAATAGTCATAATTGAGCCAGGAACCAATAGACCGATGTTTTCACAAGTGCGGGAAAGAAAGTACAAGTTCGCGAATGTTCCTAGCGGAAAAACATATCGGATTTCTCCTGGACAGTTCCGTTCAGAGCCTCGGGAAATATTAGTTAGGTGCGAGCCCAACAAACATCACAGAAGAAAAAATTTCAAAATAACCGGACTCCACCCTATTGATTAATTAGCTGTCCCAGAATAACCATCCTGTAGTAATGAAATGGACGTGGTCAAGTAGCGCAGAGGAATCTCACCCCAATGCCATCTCATAACCGGACGTGAATCTCTCAATTCATCCGGCTCCTATTAGGGGGTATGCAGAACAACCCCCAGATTTGACAATTCTGAGATTGTCACCAAGATCAAAGTGAATGATGTGGCGTGGATATTGGAGAATCATATAAAACAATATTCTGGAAGTTGTAAGAAGCCTGAAGTTCTATCAAGTCAATAATCGTTCAAAGAGGCTTGTTTTTAATAATTATTTAGGATGAATTTACCAGATTCGTCATTTTTGGGGGTTGTTCTGCATAGCCCCAAGTACATACGCAACATGCGATCAATTCCAATAGGTGGGCGACTGCGTTTGCCGTGCCGGGGGTAGTGCGGCTCAATGATTGCAATAAGTTGAGTTCACGGTACTATATCACTCATCTCGGCCAGAAATAAATCACGGCGCGTAAGCTTCTTCTTAAGCTTGTACTCGGCCTGTGAAAAACTTAGTTGCTTGGCTGTTCCCATTACTTTTTCCATGATCCCTACCAGCTTGAAATACAATACGACTATTATCCCACTACGGACAAGACTGAAGGTGTAATGTAAGGAATTATTCGTCGTCGTTTCTCTTGAGCAACCTAATCCCAGGAGCAGCCACAACCTCTGGAGTTGTTCCACTACATATATTTTCGACCTGTTCTTGCGTGTAATTGTGTCCAGGATATCCTACCCTCTCAAAAATTGAGATGCAGGAATGGCTAATAATCAGTTGCTGGTTGTCCTCCAACACGCCATCCTCACCCAGATTATCCCTGACAAGTCTTCTTACGGACAGGGTCAATCTGTCACCTAGCGAATCATATTGATTTTTTACAGCTGCCGCAACATTGTCCTTTATCCTTTTGTGCCAAATGTGATTTGAGACATTAACTTTCCAAGCCCTCTCCTTAAACACAAGTATTCCGTCTATTAGCATAGGCTCAATCCAAAAGTTTACTGTAATGTCATAGTTTGCTCCATCCGCTTTAAGTCGACCCCTTGACTTATATTGATATTGTAAATAATCACGATATTTCCTTTTCCACTCTTTTGGCTCAGGTGTGCACGAGATTTCTCTACATAACTCATGACCCGTACTCCAGAAAATCCGCCCGTGCTTGATATCAATGCGATGATTGTAAAACCTATGGCGTTGGCTATTAACTGCATCGTGAACGCTAGCAGTTAAATTATCGGCAATAATTGATGTGGGTATTAGATGATTATTTTCAAATCCTGCAAGAAGATTAACTAATCCTGCTCCCCGATTAAGTCTTTCGTCTCTTTGACATATCACAGATCTAACCCTATTGCTCATTGAACCAAAGTTCCACTTATATGGAACATCAGATTGTTCAACGTGAATGGCCTGAAAAGTTCCATCGAAATTTTCACCAGTGTAGACGTAAAGTGTAATTCCGGTACCCTTCGAATCAATGCGTACACTTTCAAGATTATCATAAATTGCTCTACCGCCTGGTAACCGAAGATTTTCTCCAGTGAATCGACGACTGTAGCTTCCCCATGATTCACCTAAAGGCCTATCAGGCATCTCGTAGCGTACAGAGTCTCCAGTCCAATTTTCTCCACTGTAGAAAGTACAACCGTCTTTGAGATATGCACCCTCCGCTCTGGTCCAATAGATAGATCCGTTTTGGAATTTACTATAGCGCACCCCGTCATTGCGTGCTATTTCATCTGCAATAGGATAACCCAGAAAAGAGCGTTCGTAGCCAAGCGAGGCCCACTTTTCCCGGATATCTCCGTGTATTTCGTGAGCGCCAGTAGATGGATGCCAATAGATGGATCCCCCTTGAAAATGATTAAAACGACCTTGCCCATCGGGGGTAGCCAGCTCGCTGGTCTCGGGGGAACCTAGAAAGCTATTACAAGCTCCCAACTGAACATATTTACTTAGAATAGCCCCTTTGACCTCGTGTGAACCAAAACAACTGTGACTCTGTGCAGAAAGGGATGGTATTTGAAGCCCCAGGCTAACTAGTAGGCAAAAAAACAATAATACTATAGATTTTTTCATGATTTGAGTTTTAAGGTTGGCGCTGTTGCAAAAAATAAAAAACAGCTATATTTGATTTTTCAGTTAACTGTTTTTAAACATTACTAAGAAACTCGCTTTATTTCGTGCAAGCTAAAACCGAATTCAGCTGCTCGCTGATGTAGATTTTTGACCACATGTTTTCGGTATTGCTGTTCATAATGATTTGAACCTGGATCTCGGTAATCAATTCCATATCGCATAGCGTTGTAAAATAAGATTGCAATTTTACGGGCGGTTGCCGTTACTGCCTTAGCTTTTCCTATTCTGGCTGATAATCGACGGTAAAATGCACCAAGGGCTGTATTCGTTCGACCGACAGTTGTAGCGGCTAACCTCAGGTGTGCGGTTATTCTATTATTGGTCTTTCGTGAATGAGATGAAAGGACTTTGCCGTCGCTGATTTTATTTCCAGGTGACAATGTGAGCCATGAAGTAAAATGCTTAGCTGATCGCCAACGACTTAAATCAGTACCGCACTCAGAAACCATCCTTAAGGCTAGATAAGGTCCAATGCCGTGAATTTGCGTGAGATCTGTTCTTACCAGTCGATATAACGCCTCCCTTACATTAAAATTTAGCGCATTGGGTTGTCGGGTCTTATGGCGGGGTTTAGGTAAGGACGCTTCGGGCATTGGTTTTGACTGATTCAACGTATCCAATATCTCTGTAATTTTCTCATCACAATCATGCACTCCATACTGATAAAAATCGTAAAGTAATAAGGCTTGTTCAAGGGCAAACAGATGTTCTGGCTGAAAATTACCGGTCAATGCAGTGAAAAGGGTGGCTTCACTTACTTTGCGCCGTACATCACGCATCGCTGTTAATTGTTGTGGATTCCTTTGGCCACTCACGATGGCGCGAATAATTTTTATGCCTGTCACTCCCGTAATATCACTCATAACATGATGGAGCTGGAGATTCATGAAGGTAAGGACCTTATGCATGTGCTGGATATGCGCTGCACAATAATCTAAATGACGCTCACGTTGCCGCATATACGATCGTAGTGCGGATATCTGGCGATCAGGACGAAAACTGGCTTTTAATAGCCCATAGGCATGAAGTTTTTGTAGCCATTGCGCATCGTTCACATCGGTCTTGCGTCCGGGTACACCTTTCGCATCTCTCGCATTGGCCAGAATGACGACAAGTCCTCTATCTTCAAGAATTTCATAGACAGGAATCCAGTAAACGTCGGTTGACTCCATGGCAACGGTTGTCACGCCAACTTCAACTAGCCAATCCGCCATTGAATGAAGATCTGAGGTAAAAGCTTGAAAGGTTCGTACCGCCTTCTCTGATAAATCTGGCGGAATTGATACAACATGAAACCGAGAACCAATATCAATACCCCCAGCACGATGATAAACAACAGGCATACCACTCAATTGTCGTTTAATTTTAGCCATAGTCTTTCCGAGAGATAGATATTAACCTTTTTTATCAGTGGCTTGGGTTATTCTTCTGGATCGACTATGTAACAGTTAGTTCCATAACTAGAAGGGCCTGTGGCCTTCGCAATTGGCTCTTTATGTACTTCACAACCTCTCTTTGTTGGATTGTACTCGATTGCAGTGCAAGCCGCGCTCCCATTCTCACTACTGCCGCACTTCGATTTACATTCATCGAGTGAGACTCCCTCATATAATTTGTAGGTTCCATGTCTATCGTCCGAAGTTCGGCAACCACCTTCCTCTGGCGACCATTGGAGACCAGAATAATCCGTTGCAACAACCGCCGGATAATCAGTTGCAACCGCCGGATTAGCGTAGATAAACACAGCAATTACCAAGAGAGTTAGTTGCACAGCTCTATATTTTAACCTAGTCATAAGTATTTCTCCTTTTGATTGAAAAGTGACTCACACGCCCAAGGCATAGGTGGGATACGATCCTCGGTGGCCCATAACGTCATCACAGATCAATTGGATGAAAGAATCTATTAACCCATGACTATTTTATTTAGTATGTGGCCATTTATAGCAGCTTGTTCCGTAATCGCTTCTACCTGTAGACTTCGAATATAGCGGTTCTGTTGCAAAGAATAAAAAGCAGCTATATTTGGTTTTTCAATTAAATGTTTTTTACACCATTTAAATTCACTTTTTGTCAAAAATAAGTTTTTGCAACAGAGCCGTTCATTTAAGCGACATATTTCCTTAGTTGTTATATCAACAAATTTAGTGACAGCGATGTGATAAAACTCACAGACAAGAGTGATTAATCTATTGGCTCTGTTGCAAAAAATAGCATTGACCAGAGTATAAAGTCTCTGATAGGTTGGATTATGCGGTGTAAGGGTACTGCCAAGTTAACTGTGCCTGCACGATAATAGCGGAATGAAAAATTCAGCAGCCCTATACAAACGCTACAGATTTCCATCAGAAATCATTCAATACACAGTGTGGCTCTATCACCGGTTTAATTTAAGTCACCGTGATATCGAAGACTTGTTAGCTGAAAAAGGAATCGTAGTGACTCACGAATCGATTCGTCTATGGTGCAATAAGTTTGGTTCAGCATATGCTAAGAAAGCTGAGACGCCAACATCAAGGGTACGGCGACACACTCTTCCTTGATGAAGTATTCGTAAAGATTCAAGGCAAACAACGGTATTTGTGGCGGGCGATAGACCAAGACGGTGAAGTAGTCGATATTTTGCTGCAGGCGCGCCGGAATGGCAATGCTGCTAAGCGCTTCTTCAAACGAT
>JAJFJH010000295.1 GCA_021774155.1 Nitrosomonas sp. | reverse complement strand
CTCGCTGATTTCGGATGGATTTAACTGCATTTCAAATAACTCCTAGCTTTTAAGGGCAATTGCCATGGCTTCTAGTTTACCGCGCACAGAAGTATCGAGAATTTCATCGCCAATTTCGACTTTGACCCCACCAATTAATTCTGGGTCAACACTCACTGTTGCCTCTATTTTACGTTTAAACTTTTTTTCTAGACTCGCCATCAGATTAGACAGCTGCCCATCATTCATTGCAAATGCAGACACTATTTTTGCATCCAGCACACCTTCATGTTGCGCCTTCAATCGTTCAAATGATTCACTTATCTGTGGCAATATACCTACACGGCCGTTTTCAATCACTAACAAAACAAAGTTGCGGCTTTCATCATTCAACACGTTACTACAAATACTGACAAACAGGTCTGACAGTTGCCTCACAGAAACACTTGGATTCCCATCAAGAGCACTTATTCGCTCATCACTTGCAACCGTTGCCAAATACCGCAAAGTCTCTGACCAAGTATCCAGCGATTGCTTTTTGACCGCCAATTTATATATCGCCTCAGCATACGGCCTTGCAATTGTAGTAGCTTCAGCCATTACTTGATTTCTTCTTCAATTGAAGCCAGCAAGTCTGCATGTGCTTTTGCATCAACTTCACGACGTAAAATTTTGGAGGCACCCGCAACTGCAATCTCAGAAACATGTTGCCGCAGTATTTCTTTAGCACTAAACACCTCATGCTCGATATCAGCTTGGGCTCCAGCAAGAATTCGGTCGCCTTCTTTTTTTGCTGACACTTTTGCCTCTTCAATAATTTCAGATGCGCGTTTTTCAGCTTGCGTCACAATATCTGCAGCGCGCTGCTTTGCTTCCTTTAGTACATCTGTAGATCGCTGACTTGCAAGCTCAAGCTCTTGTTTTCCTCGCTCACCTGCTGCCAAACCATCGGCAATTGTTTTCTGCCGCTCTTCTATCGCCTGCATTAACGGCGGCCACACATATTTAATTGTAAACCAAATAAATATCGAGAATGCCAACGCCTGTGATATTAGGGTGAAATTAATATTCATTCTTAAACCTTAATATTGTCGCCTAAATGGCGCGATTATTGCACTACCGCAAGCAATGGATTACCGAAAGCAAAAAGCATTGCCAAGCCAACAGCAATAATAAATGATGCGTCAGTCAAGCCTAGCAATAAAAATACTTTACCTTGCAATGTCGGAATCATTTCTGGTTGACGCGCAGCACCTTCCAAAAAACGACTACACATAACACCAACACCAATACAAGCACCAGCCGCGCCTAGACCAATCATTAATCCAATACCTATACCTGTATAGGCTTGGATCATTGCTAAGTGTGCTATATTTTCCATTTTATTTTCCTTTCGTGATAAATAGTTACTTTAAGATAAATGTTTGTTTTGACCAAAAATTAGTGTGATTCGTGCGCCATTGATATATACACAACCGTCAACATCATAAATATAAACGCTTGCAATGTAACAATAAGAATATGAAATATTGCCCATCCTGCCCCAAGCAATGTTCCAAACAATGTACCTGTAACACCTGTTGCCGCCCACATACCTATCAGCAGAAATATTATTTCTCCAGCATAGATGTTACCGAACAATCGCAACGAATGGGACAATGGCTTTGACACATATTCAATAAAATTGAACAGCAAATTAAGTGGCCACATGATAGGGTTCTTACCAAATGGCGTACAAAACAATTCATATGACCAGCCGCCAATACCCTTAACTTTTACGTTAAAGAATAACATCAGCAGCCACACTGACAAGGCCAGTGCAAATGTTGTATTTACATCGGTAGTTGGAACAGTACGCCAGTTATGGAGGCCAAACACATGCTCGTAAATCCAAGCCATTATGTCTATTGGCAAAATATCCATCGCATTCATCATTAGCACCCACACAAAGATCGTGAGCGCCATTGGCGCCACAAATGAATGTCTCTCACCGTGAAATGTGTTTTTTACTTGGGAATCAATAAACTCAACTGTCAACTCAACAAAAGCCTGCCGCTTAGACGGAACACCTGGGGTTGCTTTGCGCACCACCAACCATAAAAAACCTAAACTAATAATTCCCAATATAATTGACGTTACTAATGTATCAACGTGCAATGTCCAAAAACCACCATCTCCACCGACTTGAGTCGTTAAATGAGTGAGATGATGATCAATATACGAAGTTGGTGTTAGTTCTGTATCTGCTGCCATTATTGTTGCCTATACCTATAAACTATTTTTATATTATTTTAGTATCTTCTGATATTAACAGAGCCATACTATTAATTATTACCGCAGCCACAAAAGTTCCAATGAAAACTATCAAATTGATATTTTCAAACTGTGTAAGAACCTGCCAAAGCAAAATCACTATGACTACAATCTTAGCCGCTTCAGCTCTAAGTGCGGTTCTAAGCGTGCCACTCGCGCTACTTCCCTTATGCATCGATACTATCAAAGCAAAAGCTAATGAAGATGCGACACTAACGAATCCACCTAGCAGCGCCGAAACAGCACCGTGACCATCCATCCATATCCTACACCCTAGTGCGGCGATTAATGTAAATAGCAATTGCCATCGTATGATTATACGGAGCGGTCTATTTTTTATCCAAGGCACTTTTCACCTTCTTAGTCAGAAAGCAATTCTGCCTACACTTTAAAGGCAGAATACTATCCTGATTATGGACGACCGTCAATGAAAGAAATGATTTTTGGTTGACACCTTACGGCTGACAAACAATTCAGTTTTAATCTGTAATTGTTAAGTGCTCTATACCTGAATTTAAATCTTTATTTTTTACATCCTTACCTTCAAGCTTTATTTGCAAACGCAGCTCATTCAATGAATCCGCATTTCTCAATGCATCTTCGTAGCTAATTTTATCTGCCTCATAAAGTTCAAATAAAGCGGCATCAAATGTTTGCATACCCAGTTCACGAGATTTTTTCATGATTTCTTTGATCTTATGAACATTCCCCTTGAATATAAGATCGGATATTAACGGTGAATTCAACATAACCTCTATCGCAGCCGCCCTACCTTTACTGTTTTTTAGTGGGATTAATCGCTGGGCTATTACCGCCTTTAAATTTAACGATAAATCCATCAACAATTGCGCACGCCTTTCTTCCGGGAAAAAATTGATTATGCGGTCCAAAGCCTGGTTCGCGCTATTTGCATGTAGAGTGCCCATACAAAGATGCCCTGTTTCCGCAAATGCGATCGCATGCTCCATGGTTTCGCGATCACGAATCTCACCTATCAATATGACGTCGGGCGCTTGTCGCAGTGTATTTTTTAGCGCGGCCTCCCATGACTCAGTATCTACACCCACTTCGCGTTGCGTAATTACACAGTTGATATGCTGATGCACGTATTCCACTGGATCTTCAATGGTGATGATATGGCCATAACTATTTTTATTACGGTGACCAATCAAAGACGCCAATGAAGTTGATTTTCCTGAGCCTGTACCACCTACAAAAATTACCAGGCCACGCTTACTCATTACAACTTCTTTCAATACTTGCGGCAAACCAAGATCATCAAATTCAGGAATTTCTGTTGTGATTGTACGCAACACAATACCAGCTCGTTGTTGTTGTACAAAAGCATTCACACGAAACCGTCCAATGCCCGAAGGATGAATTGCAAAATTACACTCTTTTGTTTCTTCGAATTCCGCCTTCTGCTTCTCATTCATAATAGCGTGTACAAGCTCTAACGTATGTTGCGCCGTTAAAGCTTGCTGAGAAACCGGCGTCATTTTTCCATCTACTTTGATTGCCGGAGGATAATCAGCAGTAATAAACAAATCAGATGCTTTTTTACTAAGCATTAGACGTAACAAATCAAATATAAATTTTTCTGCTTGCGCTTGATCCATGGTTAATTCCTTATCTTCCAATCACGATTCAATTTTCTTATTAAGCTTTGAAATTATCTTTATTCATCGCCTTATTGCGTGCTTCTTGCATGGATATGACATTACGACCAACAAGATCAGTCAGGTTCTGATCTAATGTTTGCATACCCACGCCCTGTCCTGTTTGGATAGCAGAATACATCTGCGCTATTTTTGCCTCACGAATCAGATTTCGAATAGCAGGCGTCCCTATCATAATTTCATGTGCCGCCACACGACCATTGCCATCTTTCGTTTTCAATAATGCCTGTGAAATCACTGCACGCAAGGATTCTGATAGCATGGCTCGCATCATTTCCTTTTCTGCTGCTGGAAACACATCAATAATACGATCAATGGTTTTAGCTGCTGAACTGGTATGCAATGTTCCAAAAACCAAATGGCCTGTTTCCGCAGCAGTCATTGCCAAACGAATCGTTTCCAAATCCCGCATTTCACCCACCAAGATAATATCTGGATCTTCACGCAATGCTGAACGCAACGCATTAGAGAAACTATGTGTATCTCGACCAACCTCCCGCTGATTTATCAAACTTTTCTTGCTCTCATGCACAAATTCAATCGGATCTTCTAATGTCAAGATATGGCCATAGTCATTTTCATTAATATGATCAACCATAGCTGCCAATGTGGTAGATTTACCTGATCCAGTCGGGCCTGTTACTAGAACAACACCGCGCGGCTGATTAGCAATTTCAGCAAAGATCTTTGGTGCTTTTAAGTCTTTTAAACTCAGCACTTTAGATGGAATGGTTCGCATGACGGATGCAGCGCCGCGCTGCGTATTAAATGCATTAACACGAAAACGTGCAAGATTAGGCACTTCAAATGAAAAATCACACTCGAGATTTTCTTCGTAGAATTTGCGTTGTCCATCATTCATGATGTCGTACACCATCTCATGCACTTCTTTATGCTCCATCACCGGCAAATTAATTTTCCTAATTTCGCCATGCACCCTTATCATGGGTGGCATACCCGCTGACAAATGCAAATCTGAAGCATTATTTTTGACCACGAAAGCAAGCAATTCTACAATATTCATCCTGATACCCTCTTTTGATAATACTTCGCGAATCAGCAAATACTGAACGCCAAACTGTGCAACCCTTACATAAAGCGTTCGCGTTAATTTACTTGTCAACGGAAATAAAATACAAATATTGAGGAAATGCTGATTCAGCAAAAACACTGGCACTGAGGGGGAAAAGCCTACTCTAAAATAAAAATGGCATGAATATAACCCACACATTCATACTTGGTTTGCCTATTCGACAACACCTATCTTGAACTCAGATTTTCCGTTAGGCGGGTTTTCTAATGGAAGCCATTAGAAAAAGCTGTTGAATATATTTGAATTTCTCTAAATTATCGGCGCTTACATTTGGAATTTTTTCTTCCGAATAAATTTTTTGATATTGCCTGCTCTATTAGTTTCTCGTTCTCTGTAAATTTCTAATGGAAAATTTGGGTTGAATATTGCACCCGTACGTTAAATTTCAGCTTGCCTTGTAACTCATATGGTTATTGACCTTTGGGAAATTGAGTAAATGTACAGTTTGCACCCAAGACTTCACTTGCTGATTTTAAATTTGCTCTGATCTGAATTGAACATACATACTCCTATATCGCAGAAAAACCATTTGAACACAGAACCTTACATTTCTAAACAAACCACACGATTACGCCCGGTTTCTTTAGCTTTATAGAGTGATTCGTCTGCGGAGGCGATCAACGACATGGCATCGCGCTTATCTGCGGTTGGCAGGAGCATTGATATACCAAAACTCATCGTTACAGTCAGCCTCAAATGATCGATGACAAATTGCGAATCAGCGATAGCAAGACGCAATCGTTCAAATGTTCCCAACACTTGGTCACTGTGAGTATTTATCACAATTAAAAACTCTTCGCCGCCATACCTCCCAATATGATCATAAGGTCTAGATACTGCGGACATACGTCTCGCTACCTCTTCCAGCACCGCATCACCGACAAGGTGCCCGTGGGAATCGTTAACCTGCTTGAAATAATCGATATCGCACAGAGCAACGCACAACGTTTCTTGCGTCCGCTGAGTGCGGCATATCTCCTTTTCTAGTGCCTGCAACACAGCACGTCTATTCATTAATCCTGTCAAGACATCATGATTCGCCTGGTAGACCAGATTTTCTCGCACCTGATTCAATTCAGCCTGTAGTTTCAGCATGCGTTGCCCAACCTGCAAACGTGCCTGTAATTCTGTATTCTCAAAAGGTTTCGCTATGTAGTCATTAGAACCCGCGTGCAACCCGCTAACAATATCAGTCGTATCGCTGCGCGCAGTCAGTAAAATGATATACGGATGGTCGTTTGTTTCCTGCTGACGGATACGCTGACATAGTTTTAGACCATCTAACACAGGCATTTCCCAATCAAGCAGTAGTAACCGTGGCGGATCGTCAGCTTGCAATATAGTCCAAGCAGCTTCACCGTCTTCCACTGCAATAGGCTCGTAACCCCATTTGCTGACTATTGCTGCCAACATGGCACAAGAAGTGGAATCGTCCTCTGCTATCAGTAGTTTCAAAATAACTTCTCCTCTATTGCCATTTTGAGTTGCAAAAAATATTGTTTCATTCGTTTAGTACCTTCGCGAACGACCTTTAAGTCACCAGCCTTCCCTGCCTTTTCCATCTGATGTGCAAAATCACTGAGTATCATGCCCCCCATGTTTGCAGAGCCACCTTTGATTTTATGTGCTTGCGCGGTCGCTTTTTCTATGTCATCGGCATCCACTGCTAACTTAAATTGCTCAATCTGTTTCAACATATCAATAAAAAATGATTCTGCCACGGTGCGCATCAATGTTTCATCATCCATTAATCGTGAACGCAAAGCGGCATCATCAAATACAAGTTCAATAGGTGTCGTCTCAGTATTATTGCTATTGGGACTATGGCAACTACTAACTGTGTCAGACGCATTGATATTTTCCTGCGTTTTGTTTTGATAATGACAGTCGGGTAACCATCGCGCCAGTGCTTGTCGCAAACGACTAGGGTCTACAGGTTTGCTGATGTAATCATCCATCCCTGCGGCAAGACATATGTCTCGATCACCGCGCATCGCATTGGCGGTCAAGCCGATAATTGGGACGGTATGCACACGAGTTAGGGTTGATTGACTGCGGATTTTTTTGGTAGCCGTGTAGCCATCCATAATCGGCATTTGACAGTCCATAAACACGATGTCGTAGGACAATTTTTCAAGGGCTTGAATCGCTTTCTGACCATTTTCAGCCACATCAACATCAAGACCAAATTTTTCCAACATACCTCGTGCTACTTGTTGATTGGTGATGTTGTCTTCCACCACCAGTACGCGACCCTTAAAATGTTTCTGTTGATGCTCTCGTGACGTATAGCGGGTTATCAGGCGATTATTCGTATCATTGCTCTCGATGCCAGCTACCTGTAGCAGGACATTGAAAAGTTCAGATTGGCGTATCGGTTTGCAAAGATAACCGGCAAAGCCAATTTCCTGCATTTTCTTAGCATCACCCGGTCGCCCTTGTGAGGTGATCATAATCAAACGCGTGTCGGCTAATTGTTTATTGTCTTGGATCAAAGCGCCGGCATGAGCGCCGTCCATTCCCGGCATCTGCATGTCGAGTAAGACAATATGATAGGGCTTATTCGCGGAGGCTGCTTCCTTTAAAACTGCTAGTGCTGTAGGGCCATCTTTAGCCAAACCATGTTCTACTCCCCAGACGCTAAGAATTTGGTCAAGCAACTCAAGGTTGGTGGTGTTGTCATCCACCACTAGGACTCTTTGATTCTGTAACCCATCAGCACATATGGGCGGTGATTGCTCTTTGGCAATTTCCAAATCGATTGTAAACCAAAAAGTAGAGCCTTGACCCAGCGCACTTTTGAGTCCGACCTCACCGTCCATCAATCCCACTAACTGCTTACTGATTGCCAATCCCAGACCGGTCCCCCCATATTTACGCGTGGTAGAGCTATCGGCCTGACTAAAACGCATAAACAACTTCTGTTTCTGTTCATCGTCCAGCCCGATACCCGTATCTACTACTTCAAAACGGAGGAGATTGCGATTTCCCTGCTGCTTTTCCAGAAAATAACTTACTGATACTTCACCTTGTTCGGTGAACTTAATGGCATTACCGACAAGATTGGTCAGAATTTGACGAATACGCCCAGGATCACCCTTGTACCAGTTGTGCAATTTTGGGTTCGCGGGACAAATTAACTCCAATCCTTTTTCTGCTGCGCGCAGGGCAATCGTGTCCGCAAAATCTTCCATCAGTCCACCCAAATCAAAATCAATAATATCCAGATCAAATCGGCCCGCTTCGATTTTAGAGAAGTCTAGGATATCATTAACTATATTAAGCAGGCATTCGCCACTACGTCTAATGGTTAAGGCGCGTGCTCGCTGTTTTTCATCAAGATCGGTGTCCAGCAAAAGACTGGTCATACCGATGATGCCATTCATCGGCGTACGGATTTCATGGCTCATATTAGCTAGAAACATACTCTTGGCCTGATTCGCTGACTCGGCTGTTTCTTTGGCCTCCAGTATGGCAGTCTCAGTACGCTTACGCTCAGTGATGTCAGTGCGAATGGCAATGTAGCTTGTTGGTTTTTTTTTGCCCTTATCTAAAAAGGGAACAATGGTGGTATCCACCCAATAGATTTCGCCATTTTTTGCCTTATTACAGATTTCGCCATTCCATACCTTACCCCTGGCGATGGTGCGATAAAGCTCGCGGAAGAACCCAGCATCATGATGACCAGAATTCAGTAAACGATGATTCTGCCCCAGCAATTCTTTTTGATTGTAACCACTGATTTCTGTGAATTTATCATTGACAAAGGTTATCGTCCCTGCGACATCCGTAACGGCGACTATAGAATGCTGATCTAATGCAAATTTCTGCATAGCCAAATCGTTTAATGCCTGCTCCACCTGCTTTTTTGCCTCCTGCATGGCCGTTTCAGTACGTTTACGCTGAGTGATGTCGGTGCGAATGGCAATGTAGCTTATTGGTTTTTTTTGGTCATTATCTAAAAAAGGAACAATGGTGATATCCACCCAATAGAGCTGACCATTTTTTGCCCTATTTCGGATTTCGCCATGCCATACGTTACCTCTGGTGATGGTACGATATAGTTCACAGAAAAACGCAGCATCATGATAACCGGAATTAAGTAAGCGATGATTCTGCCCCAACAATTCTTCTCGGCTGTATCCAGAAAGCTCAGTGAATTTATCATTGGAAAAGGTTATAGCCCCCGCAACATCCGTAACAGCAACAGCAGCATGTTGGTCCATCGCAAATTTTTGTACAGCCAGCTCTTTTAATACTTGTTCCGCTCGCTGACGACTTGCCTCGAGTGCCTTGGTATGTCTATTTTGCACTTTTAGCATGTAATTGAAAGCGTTAGATAGCTCCCCAATTTCGTTATCTGTAGTGACGACTACCTTTTGTTCCAATTCTCCAGCAGCGACAGCTTTACTGGCACTGACAAGCCGACTAATAGGTTGGGTGATACGTCTAGCTTGATAGATCGCCAAGATTGACACTAACAGACTCGTTAACACGAGTATGATCAGGATTATTTTACCTAACCAATTAGCATCTGCCAGCGCGCTTTGTTGACTGACTTCGCTAACTAGTACCCATTTAACGCCCGGCAACTGTACAGTTTGATACAGCCCGATCATTTGCAAGCCGTCGGGACCAGTGTAATAATCGATATTCTGGGATGATTGCATATCCCTGTGTTTTCTTTTCTGCCATTGCCGGAACGGTTCGGTATCTATCTTCCTGTTCAATATATCCTCGCGGGCTTGATGGATCGCGGAACGCAGATAGCCATCTTCGCCTACCATGTAATGCACTTGCGAGCTTTTATTATAAAAAAAATCAAAAGAAGCAATGTTATCAAGTATTTTTTCGAGTCTAACTTCGATGGCATACACGCCGACAATATTG
>JAJFJH010000294.1 GCA_021774155.1 Nitrosomonas sp. | reverse complement strand
GGTTTTTTTGGTGCACGCTACGGCGGCAAAATAAATGACAGTACACCTTATCGCGTTTATGCAAAAGGTTTTACCAGAGATAACATGACATCAATTTCTGGAGAAAGCGCAAACGATGCCTGGCACAATGCCAGAGGTGGTTTTAGGTTGGACCATACCCGCGGGATTGATCAATTAACACTGCAGGGTGATTTATTTTACAATTCAATTGGAGACAGGATCGACAAAACCCAATTGGGTGCGCCAATTATTCTGGCTGAAACTTCAAGAGGACATAATACAGGTGGAAATATACGCCTGCGTTGGGATCGGACATACTCAGAGAATTCCGCGGTTACGCTACAAACCTATTATGACCGCGCTGACTATCGGTTATTGACGGCGGCCCAATTCAGGGTGGAAAGTTTTGATATTGATTTCCAGCATCGCTTTTCTTTTTTGGAACGACATAATTTAACCTGGGGTGCTAATTATCGTCTGTATCATAATAAAGTGTTTGATACAGAATTAATCTCAGTTAGTCCGCGTCAACAAACGAATCATATTGCAAGTGCGTTCATTCGTGATGAAATTGCGCTGATACCTGAACACCTCCGCTTTACCTTGGGCATGCGGCTTGATCACAATGACTTTACCGGTCTGGAAATCCAACCCAATGCACGTTTAATGTGGACACCAAATGAACAAAACTCGGTTTGGATGTCTGTTTCACGTGCTGTGCGCACACCATCCCGGGCTGAGAATAAAGTAACAATTAATGCACAAACATTAAGCGCGCTTCCCGGATCATCCGCTACACTTCCATTCCCAATTCTCGCTCAATTAATAGGGTCTTCAAGCTTCAATGTTGAAAAATTAATCGCCTATGAATTGGGGTACCGTCATCAGTTCTCGCCACAGGCATCGGTTGATGTTTCTGCTTTCTTTAATGATTATAGTCAGCTGCGTGATCTGTCTTCTGGGTTGCCCACTTTTCAGCCCGGCGTTTCACCTCACTTGATACTGCCAGTAACGGTAACAAACGAAGCCTCAGCACATACTTATGGTATTGAAATATCAGCTGACTGGCGACCCCACGATAGATGGCGTTTGCAGGGCAATTACAGTTATCTTGAAATGAATATCAATTCCGATTCTGTGTTTAAAAAAATTGACGCTATTACAGGTAGTGCTGACAAGGTAAGCCCCCAACATCAAGTTTCATTTCGCTCAAGCTACGATTTGTCAGAAAGAATGCAATTCAATCTGTGGTTGCGTTATGTGAGCCGCGTGGACCTCTACAACATTCCCAGTTACGTCACAATGGATACCAAACTGGTGTTCAGACCCACTAAAAATGTTGAATTATTCCTGGTTGGTCAGAATTTGCTGAGTGAAAATCATAGAGAAATTGTATCGGATTTTATTCCTTCGGTTCCAACAAACATTCCCCGTGGTATCTACGTGGGTGCAGCATGGCGTTTCTAGAATATAAAAGCTTCAAGGCTAATTAAAAGACTGAGAAGCCGCTCATTGATCTAATTTTTGAATGCAGCGAGTGATAAGAATTCATCAGATGAACATATTGTTAACAGTAAAACTAATTACGGTAATGGTGATTGTTTGTATTTCAAACAATGCCAGCGCAGCTGACATTTATGGCAATGCGGAGCAAGTTGGCACAAACGCATTGATTGATATGAGCCTTGAAGAATTGATGAATATTGAAGTAACCACAGTATCCAGGCGCTCACAAAAAATCTCTGAAGTAGCTGCTGCAGTTTTTGTTATCACGCAAGATGATATTAAACGTTCTGGTGCAACCAGCATTCCAGAAGCTTTACGCATGGCACCCGGCGTGCAAGTCGCACGCATAGGCACTGAAAAATGGGCTGTCAGTATACGTGGTTTCAATGGCCGTAGTGCCAACAAGCTTCAGATTCTGATAGATGGTCGCAGCGTCTACAATCCGGTCTTTTCAGGCGTGCAGTGGGAACAACAAGACACGCTGATGGAAGATATTGAGCGTATTGAGGTGATACGCGGCCCCAGCGCAGCCGTGTGGGGTGCCAATGCAGTCAACGGTGTCATCAACATCATCACCAAGAAAGCTGCGGAAACACAAGGTTTGTTTCTGACGGCAGGTGGCGGTAGTTTCGAACGCGGTTTTTTTGGTGCACGCTACGGTGGCAAAATAAACGACAGTACACCTTATCGTGTTTATGCAAAAGGCTTTACCAGAGATCACATGACATCAATTTCTGGAAAAAGCGCTAACGATGCTTGGCACAGCGCCAGAGGTGGTTTCAGGCTGGATCATGCCCGTGGGATTGATCATTTTACGTTGCAGGGCGATCTCTTTTACAACTCAATCGGTGACAGGTTAGATAAATCTCAGCTCAGTGCGCCTATTATCCAGGTTGAAACTTCAAGAGGGTATAGTAAGGGTGGCAATATACGGCTGCGCTGGGATCGGACTTATTCTGAGAAGTCTTCCATTATGCTGCAGACTTACTATGATCGCGCTGATCTTAAGTTATTGACGTCTAGTCAATTTATAACAGAGAGTTTTGACATTGATTTTCAACAACGATTACCTCTTTTTGATAGACACGATTTAATCTGGGGAGCGAATTATCGTCTGTATCATAATAAAGTATTTGATACAGAATTATTCTCATTCAGTCCACGCCAACAAACCAATCATCTTGCAAGTTTGTTTGTACGTGATGAGATT
>JAJFJH010000293.1 GCA_021774155.1 Nitrosomonas sp. | reverse complement strand
TTCGGTGATTGTGACATCATCGATGGCCAGCGCAGGCGTCCCTTCATTGTCGTTGATAGTACCGAGTCCCTGATTATCAGCAATGGTGGCATTGACCGGAGTACTTAAATCGACCGTAAACGACTCTGTGCCTTCGGAGAGTACGTCATCGATGATGGTTGTGGGAATAGCGCCGGAGGTTGAGCCTGCCGGGATGGTCAATGTATTTGCAGTAGCGGTGTAGTCACTCGGACTGATTGCCGAGCCATCGGTGGTGGTGAAATTAACGCTGACATCCTGTCCACTGATGGCGGACAAAGCCAGGGTAAAGGTGAAGGTGCCACTACTTTCATCGGCGGTGACGTCATCAATTGAAAGCGAAGGGGTTGCATCATCGTCTGTGATAATGCCTTGTCCCTGGTTGTCGGTAATGGTTGCGTTGACCGGTGTGGTGAGGTCCACAAAGAAGGTCTCATTTGGTTCATCGAGCAAGTCTCCGTTGACGGGAACAGTGATGGTTTTGCTGGTTTGGCCCGGGTCAAAGGTCAGTGTTGTGACTGCGGCAGTGATGTAGTCCGCAGGGGCCGTGGCCGTGCCGTTGGAAGTGGCATAATCAACAGTCACAGTTTGTGCGCTGGCCGGAGACAGGGTCACGGTAAAATTGGCGTTTGCGGTACTAGTGTTACCTTCGGTCACGGCGACGTCATCGATACTCAACGAAGACCCGGCAATATCGTTGTATGTCACGATCAGCTTTGGTCGTTGGGACACGGTAGCAGCCTCCCGCGAAGAGAAATCCATACCGTTGTCAGCACTGATGTAGTCCAGGAGAATCAATCCGCTGTTAGCACCAGGGTTGTTCACCCAGGACTGAACCTCGGCTACTCCTGAGGAGTTCAGCGGAATTGTGTTTGGCCCCAACACTGTACCGACAAAAGGGGCGAGCACATCACTAGCCCGGTCGCTTGCGCCATCAGCCCCCGCGACTTGCCAACTTTGCCCGGATGCATATTCATTCCAGGTTGTTTGACCCTCTACCCAGGCACGCCTAAGCGCATAAAACTCGTAATCTTGACCCCCGGAGCGATTTGTAACATTGACGGTGATATCAACCGACTGGACAATGCTGCTCGCCGGAATGCTTGAGATATCCCAGTACAAAAGAGATGACTCGTCCGGATCTCCGTCAACTTCCAGTCTCTCATGGCTTCCGAAGTTGGCAGTCGGATTCGCCGCTTTTGTTCTGGTGTCCCGAGTACCGCTGTAACCAGCTACGCCGTCCTGGAATGTCACGGTCGTGGTTTGACCACCATCATCATTCGTAATGGTGCCGATACCCTGGTTGTCAGCTATAGTCGCATTCGTGCTAGCGTTGCTCAAATTCACAAAAAAGGTTTCGTCTGGTTCGACCTCTACGTCGCCATTCACGACGATTGTGATGGTTCCGCTGGTTTTTCCGGGATCAATAAAAAGGGTAGGAAGTGCAATGGCGTTGTAATCGTTACTGGGCGCTGTGGCCGTGCCATCTGCGGTGGTGTAATCCACGCTAATAGTCTGGCCGCTGGCCGATGACAATGATACAGTGAAGACTGCATTCACTGTGCCAGCATCACCCTCCACCACTGAAACATCACCAATGGTCAAGGTTGGGGTTGCTGAACCCAATGAGAGTTCATACATCTTGCCATCATTTTCGTTGGGATCGCTGTTATTGTCAACGCCTCGAGCGACAATATAAAGACTCTTCTCGGTCGGGTTTACGCTGCTCGGCGCGTACGTTAAACCTCCAGGATTTTTCGCATTCAAGAAGGAGATATCGATCACGTTAACTGGTGTACCGATCCTGGTGGTTTCAACGACTATGCCGTCCTGGGTGCGATTGCTGACTATGAATAAATTCCCGTTGTCACTGTTGAACTCCACGCCTTCAGGGTCTTGCACGCCGAGCACAGAAGTGTCGAACTGGCTCAGCAGGTCGTCACCGCCAGGTGCAATGCCATCAAAAATGCCATTAGCGCCTGGATCGACCTCGTAGATTTGTGCATTCACGCCATCTGCTATGAAGAGGTGCCCTTGGAATGTGTCATAAGCGATGCCCTCAGGGTCATTGCTGCCAAAGCCGGTAACATTCGTGCTAAATGATGTAATGACGTCATCAGAGGTGCCGTAGAGTCCGTCATTACCTGCGTCTATTTCATGCACCTTTTTGCTATTATCGCTGGAAAAGAACAAGTGCTGATTGCTCGGGTTGAAGGCAACGCCGGTTGGCTCGGTGGAAAAATCCAATGTGCCAAATGTCCCGACGAGACTACCGGTCAAGGTTGATTCGAAGACGTTGACACCGGTAAACAATGCCGGTATCTCATTGACTTCCGAGTCACTAATCAACAGGTTATTGGTTGACGGTATGTACGTGGCGCCGCTCGGATCGGGACTTGGAGGGGACCAATCCGAGGTAAGAACCGTCTGCACCAGGGAAGATTGTGCAGCCAGCGCTGACAGGTCGAGTAGTTCCGGCTCCGTTAAAGATAGTTCCGTAATATCACCTCCCGGTGAAGATGTCGCCGTGCTAGCCGTACTGATTTCAGATTTCGCTGATAATGAGCTTGAACGGCTCCCTGAACCACTATTGACAATGTAAAGATTCATGATACTTGGATCGTCGGTCTGGTCTCCGCTGGGTGCAAAAACCATGTTTTGAACATTATTGAGGCCAAAGGCGCTTAGGTCGCGTACCGATCTTACCCCACCTTGCAGCGTTAGAGCATATAGCTTTTGTTCGCCTGTACTGATGACATACAGGCGTCTGTTTTTCGGGTTAAATGCAATGCCTCGCAGGCCCGTCTGGGGCAAGGAGTTTAGCTCAATCATACGAATCCTGGCATTGCGGCGGGCCGTTCCACCATCAAACCTGTTTTGAGTATCCGGAATGACGCGAACGATCACGGCATTATTGGGAGGCCCGGGAACAACGAGAAAGAAAGCGTCTCCACTCTTGGGGTCAAATGTCATACCCTGGGCGTGCTTCACAACAAACTGACGCCCATCGTAACGCCTGACAGCAGCGGGAGAGGTATCCGGGCGTCCATTTCTTTTCGCATCTACCTCAACCAGTTCTTCGACATCCGTGTCAAAGAAAAGGAAGCAATTCGCTTTGTTGTCAAACGCCATGTTAACGGGGTTCTTGATGGCGGTGGCCAAGATTATGGAAGTAGGCGAGCGTTCAGCGTCTGTGAGAAGGGCAATATCCGACCTACTTGATCCTTGAGCGATTAGGTATGCGTTAGCAGCTGGCGAGAATGCCAGCCCAGCCGGATTCGGAATTCCGCGCTCCGCTGTCTCAAATTTCCTAACCCGCCTTGTGTACGGCTCCTGAGCCAACGCATCGGAATAGATCGCGACTGTGATTAATAGAGCCAAGCCGAGGCGCTTGCACAATTCATAATTACAATGGCTAATAGGAGGCATGATAAACTCCTGGATCCGTTCTTTCTATGAACTGAGAGCCGTCAAAGGTCTATGCAGAACACAGATTAAATGACCAAAACATGAGGAGGAAGGCATTGGTTGCGGTTGGTGGATTTTCGTTTGAGTGAACCACACTTCTCTTCATATGCTGCACTGACGACGTCCAAAAAGATAGTCTTGGCATTGCTCCGCCACGTCAGTCCCACTTAGGACCTTATGGAAAATCAAATCACTGTGAGGTGGAGGGGATTGAACTTTGTGTCGCGAGATTCAAAATCAATCAGTGGCCATATATGAGCTGGATATCCCCTTAGAAAAATCTGTCTCTAATATTTCTCACTTCGATTCATGGTCATTCCAAGGGCGAAGCGGCGGATACTGAAGTTGCGAAGGCCATTGGGTGCGGAGAATCTGCCAGTGTCTTGGGAGACTCTGTGCACACCTCGTTCCTTGGAGAGCACAGAATCCAGGACTGCGTGTTCAGAATGACATATAGGCGATTGCTTAGATGGTATATATGCATGTGAAAAAAGCTAATTTGTCGTCAACTAGGATTCTATGGATACTTTAGTCCTTGACCGCGCGCCGGTATAAGAAATACGCACTTGTGACTACCGCAAAGTCTCTGACGATTGTAGCGACACGGCGCCATGAGCGCCAGGTATTATTGGGAACCAGGATGACATCACTGGGTGCCAATACAGGCGGTGCTGCACCAAATTCATTCTTCTTCAAATAATCGTTCACATTGTAGCGTGTGATTCGTCTTTTGAGGCGATCTGTGTTGCCGGCCCGGGAGCCCGCGCTATTCTGGTTGCCTATTGAGTGAGTAATTGTCACCTTATCCAGATTGGCAAACTCCGTGGCTCCACCTGCTTCAGAGAGCAATTCAATGATGTTAGTCCCGTCGAGGACAATGTATTTCCCGGGCTTTTTGACCTCACCCATAATAAAAACAACAATTTCAAGTCGCTGATCCTCCCCCAAGATATATTTGTCCTGTGCTGCTGACCTGGCAAAGGGAAGAAGCATGATTATACATATGAAGAAAAGTGAACGAGGGATAAGGAAGTGGATTTCTGACAATAAGAGTTTCATGTTGGATCCCATAAGTGATTTTGGTGATTGGCTACTTGTCTGAATCTGCACAACCTTGTCGGGCTGTAGGTTGATTGTTGAGAGCCGGAAAAGACGTTCTATTTATTCAAGCGCAGCAGGAGCATCCACTTCACAGATGGTTTTAATAAGCAATAGGAGTCAGGTTGTGTCCGAGGTGACTGATAAGAAAGCCCTGAGAGCACAGAACTATCTCGTTCCGATTACCGATGATCAGAGCGTGAATACACGGGAAGTTTGTTTCCGGAGAAAGGTATAACCTGTCCCCCTAAGAGGGAATTACTCTGCGGAGCCAATCACGTTATGTGGCACCACGTACTCTTGAATTCCTCAATTCCCGAATTGTGTTGCACACTTCCTCTAATTCTTCATTCTTGGCCGGCTTGAGCATTCTATAGACCAACCCCTTGCCAAGGGTCGAGCCAATCGTTTCATAGTCTTCATTGTCGAAAACAAGAATTGCTGGGATATCCTGGTGATACGACTTCGCGAGAGAAAAACTAGCCCAAGGCGAAAGTGATTCGATATCAGGGTCGAAAATCATTAGGTCAATATTCCCTTTCAGCAGGCAATTAAAAAAGTCATTGAGATTTCCGGCAACAAAAATTCTGTGGCCTTTTCGTTTCTTCTTTAGACTTTCTAATAGATTCAATAACGTTGCATCCTGTGTAACAACCAGGATATTTAGGTCAGAGCTTTCCACAATATCCAGTCTTTAGGGGGATTTTGAACCATTAATTGAAAATCTCCAATTATCATGCCACCCACAGAGAATGAGTTCCAGTTTCCCCCTGCGATTCGTAAGGCCCTATTTTATCAATTGCTTGGCGAGGCT
>JAJFJH010000292.1 GCA_021774155.1 Nitrosomonas sp. | reverse complement strand
TATTTATGAATAAAAATCCTCGTACAACTTTACTGGAAGAAATATTTCCCCGTCGCATTTTAATCCTTGATGGCGCGATGGGTACGATGATTCAAAGACATAAGCTTGAAGAAGCTGATTACCGCGGCACACGTTTTGCTGGTTTTCCACATGACCTAAAAGGCAATAACGATTTATTAACGCTGACTCAGCCTGATGTTATACGTGGGATTCATACCGGCTATCTTGAGGCCGGTGCTGACATTATCGAGACTAATACGTTTAACTCCAACGCCGCCTCTATGGCGGACTACCACATGGTAGATTTGGTGTATGAGCTAAATGTTGAAGCGGTAAAGCTGGCGCGTGAGGCGATCAAAGCAATAGAAGAAAAAATTCCTGATAGACCGCGGTTTGTTGCAGGTGTTATTGGACCAACCACTAAAACAGCGTCAATTTCTCCTGATGTGAATGACCCAGGTTTCCGAGGTATTACGTTTGATCAATTGGTCATCGACTACACCGAATCGATTCGCGGCTTAGTCGATGGCGGCGTAGATATTTTGCTGGTGGAAACTATCTTTGACTCATTGAATTCAAAGGCCGCGTTATTCGCCATTGATCAATTTTTTGATGACCACAATATCCGTTTGCCTATTATGATTTCCGTGACGATTACCGATGCGTCAGGTCGTACACTATCGGGGCAAACGCCGGAAGCTTTTTGGAATTCAGTGAGCCATACTAACCCGCTATCTGTAGGTATCAACTGTGCCCTGGGTGCGGAATTAATGCGTCCATACATCGAAGAATTGGCGAGTGTCGCCGGTGTTTATACCAGCGTTCATCCTAATGCTGGACTACCAAACCCTTTGTCAGACACTGGTTACGATGAAACACCCGAATATACCGCTAAACAAATCAAAGGTTTTGCAGACTCAGGTTTCGTGAATATCGTAGGTGGTTGTTGTGGTACGACACCGGCACATATTAAAGCCATTGCTGAGGCAGTGAGTACCGTTACGCCACGAAAAATACCGGATATTCCTAAGAAGCTGCGTTTGTCGGGCTTAGAGCCACTCAGTATTGATGACGACTCGCTATTTGTGAACGTTGGTGAACGCACCAATGTCACTGGTTCTAAAGCTTTTGCCCGTTTGATCCTGAATGACAAGTATGCTGAAGCACTAGATGTTGCACGTAGTCAGGTTGAGAATGGCGCGCAAATTGTTGATATCAATATGGATGAAGCGATGTTGGATTCACAAAAGGCGATGGTGACCTTTTTGAATTTAGTAGCGGCCGAGCCTGATATCTGCAAAGTACCGATCATGCTGGATTCCAGTAAATGGACAGTAATTGAGGCGGGTTTAAAGTGTGTGCAAGGTAAAGCCATTATCAACTCCATTAGCATGAAAGAAGGTGAAGCGGAGTTCATAAAATACGCAAAGCTGGCACGCCGGTATGGCGCGGCGGTGATTGTAATGGCATTTGATGAAACGGGTCAGGCCGACACCATGGCACGTAAGGTCGAGATTTGTTCTCGCAGTTACGATATTCTGGTTAATCAAGTCGGCTTCCCGCCTGAAGACATTATTTTCGATCCGAATATTTTTGCTATTGCAACGGGTATTGATGAGCATAACAACTACGGCGTGGACTTTATTGAAGCGATTCGTGTGATTAAAAAAACGTTGCCTTATGCCAAGGTCAGTGGCGGCGTTTCCAATGTTTCATTTTCCTTTCGTGGTAATGAACCCATTCGTGAAGCTATCCATACAGCTTTCTTATACCACGCAGTAAAAGCGGGCTTGACCATGGGTATTGTGAATGCCGGACAGTTGGGCGTTTACTCAGATATTCCTGCCGAATTACTGGAAAAGGTTGAGGATGTACTGCTTAACCGGCGTGATGACGCAACCGAGCGTTTGGTTGATTTTGCTGAGAATTTTAAAGGTAAGAAAAAAGAACAAGTTGAAGACCTTGCTTGGCGCGATGAACCGCTTCAAGCGCGGATAACCCATGCGTTGGTTAGAGGCATTTCCACTTATATTGTGGAAGATACGGAATCTGCACGCTTAGAGATTGAGCAAAATGGTGGTCGCCCTATTCAAGTGATTGAAGGCCCGTTAATGGATGGCATGGGAGTGGTTGGTGACTTGTTTGGTGCAGGTAAAATGTTTTTACCTCAGGTGGTTAAATCAGCACGAGTGATGAAGCAAGCCGTGGCACATTTGTTGCCATTTATTGAAGCCGAAAAGAAATTGTCCGGCGACAACAAACCCAAAGGAAAAATCGTTGTTGCCACTGTGAAAGGCGATGTGCATGACATTGGCAAGAATATTGTCACCGTGGTATTGCAATGCAATAACTACGAGGTGGTTAACATGGGGGTGATGGTTCCATGCGCACAAATTTTAGATATGGCAAGAAAAGAGAATGCCGACATTATTGGTTTGTCGGGACTCATCACACCATCGCTAGAAGAAATGGCTTATGTCGCTAAGGAAATGCAACGTGAGGGCATGACAATCCCCTTGCTGATTGGTGGCGCAACCACCTCGCGTGTGCATACCGCAGTTAAGATCGCACCGCATTATGATGGCTCAGTCGTGTGGGTACCAGATGCCAGCCGTGCGGTGGGTGTGTGTAGTAACTTGATGTCGGA
>JAJFJH010000291.1 GCA_021774155.1 Nitrosomonas sp. | reverse complement strand
AGTGCTGAGCGCCAGGTTCTAGACATCAGGCCTTCTTTCGCAACAGCTGGCGTTGGAGCGGCTTTGATAAGCGCAATAATTTCGTCGACATTAGATAAAGCAACAGCAAGACCTTCGAGTAAATGTCCGCGATCGCGTGCTTTTTTTAATTCAAAAATTGTGCGCCGCGTGACAACTTCACGTCGGTGACGTAGAAATGCGTCAAGTATTTGCCTTAGATTCAGTAATTGAGGTTGTCCGTTCAACAAGGCAACCATGTTCATGCCAAACGTATCTTGCATCTGTGTTTCTTTATACAAGTTGTTCAGTACGACTTCAGGCACTTCACCGCGTTTAAGCTCGATAACAACACGCATTCCAGACTTGTCGGATTCGTCACGTAAGTCAGAAATACCTTCAAGTTTTTTATCGCGAACCAATTCCCCAATACGAATCAATAGATTAGCTTTGTTTACTTGATAAGGTAACTCGTCAACGATAATGCTTTGTCGGTTGCCTTTTTCCAGGTCTTCAAAATGGGTGCGCGCACGCATGACAACACGTCCACGCCCAGTACGGTAGCCATCAATGACGCCAGTGGTGCCATAAATTATGCCTGCTGTTGGAAAATCAGGTGCTTGAACAATTTCGATTAACTCGTCAATGCTGGTATCTGGGTTACGTAATAAAGTAAGACAGGCATCAACAATGTCAGTTAGGTTGTGTGGCGGAATGTTGGTCGCCATGCCCACTGCAATGCCTGAGGAGCCATTGATGAGAAGATTCGGAATCTTGGCGGGTAGAATCAGTGGCTCATGTTCTGACTCATCATAGTTGGGTCCGAAATCAACGGTTTCTTTATCAAGATCAACTAAAAGTTCATGTGCAATACGCGACATGCGTATTTCGGTGTATCGCATGGCGGCTGCGTTATCACCGTCAACCGACCCAAAGTTACCTTGCCCATCTACCAACATATAGCGCAGTGAGAAGTCTTGTGCCATGCGGACAATGGTGTCATAAACAGCGGTATCGCCATGTGGGTGATATTTACCAATTACATCGCCAACAATACGTGCGGATTTTTTGTAGGGGCGGTTCCAGTCGTTGGAAAGCTCATGCATGGCATATAAAACACGGCGATGAACTGGTTTTAGGCCGTCACGTACATCGGGCAGCGCGCGCCCTACAATCACGCTCATGGCGTAATCTAAATAGGACTTCCGCATCTCCTCTTCGAGGCTGATGGGCAAAGTTTCCTTTGCGAATTGATCCATTTATTTTTATGATTCTTTAAGAAATTAAGAAGCAGTGAATTGTGAAGCGAACGTTATTAATAAAACCAAGTACAATAACTGTCACATTCTAACATGCTGTAAATATTTCTTTAGTAACTTTAAGTAAGACGATGTAAAAGTTCGGTGAAGAATTGGTAGGTAATGGAAAAAAAACTTGAAAAAGCCGGATAAATAGGTAAAGATGCGGTCTTCCAATAAAATTATGCACCTTTAACGGCGGTTAGTACCGCCGTATTGCATTTCACTTCTAAAAACTGAGTATTATTCTGTGTCTAATCTGATGAATACGTATTCGCAGCTACCGGTCACCTTTGTTAAAGGTGAAGGGGTTTGGCTGTGGGATGATCAAGGAAAACGTTATCTTGATGCATTGGCGGGTATTGCAGTATGTGGTTTGGGTCATTGTCATCCGCGGTTGGCTAAAACACTTTGTGAACAAGCCGGAACTCTAATCCATACATCAAATCTTTATCATATTGATAAACAAGAAAAATTGGCGACGCAAATAACCGGCCTAGCCGGTATGGAAAATGTCTATTTTTGTAATTCAGGTGCTGAGGCGAATGAAACAGCGATAAAGCTCGCACGATTATATGGTCATAATAAAGGTGTTGATCTTCCTTCGATCATAGTGATGGAGCAGTCGTTTCATGGCCGCACTATGGCGACGTTGACGGCTAGTGGTAATCGAAAAGTGCAGGCGGGGTTTGAGCCATTGCTGACCGGTTTTGTGCGCGTTCCGTATAATAATTTGGATGCGGTTAGTCAGATCGCAGTTAGTAACAAGAATATTGTGGCGGTGCTTGTTGAGCCTTATCAAGGTGAGGGCGGCGTTAATATTCCTCAAAAGAAATATTTGCAAGGATTGCGTGAAATATGTGATAGATATGGCTGGCTTTTAATGTTGGATGAGGTGCAAAGCGGCATCGGCCGTAGCGGGAGGTGGTTCGCTTTTCAGCATAGCGATATTAAGCCGGATATCATGACCTTGGCTAAGGGCTTGGGTTCGGGTGTGGCGATAGGCGCTTGTCTGGCGAGGGGGGCGGCTGCGGAAGTGTTTAAGCCGGGAAACCACGCTTCCACATTTGGCGGGAATCCGCTAGCTTGTGCGGCTGCAATTACAACACTTGATGTCATCGCTGAAGATAATCTTTTAGAAAATGCGATGAGATTGGGTGATTACATGCGTCAGAGATTTGCAAAAGTACTTGCTGCAGAATCGGGTGTTGTCGAGATTCGAGGGCAAGGGTTGATGATTGGTATTGAGCTTTCTAAGTCATGTGGTGATTTGGTTAAACAAGCTTTGGCGCGGGGGTTGTTGATCAATGTGACATCAGATAAGGTGGTGCGTTTATTGCCTGCATTGATTATGCAGCATGAAGAGGCAGATCAAGCGATAGACATTACTTCTACGTTGATAAAGGATTTTTTAGCTGATTGAAAAACTGTAGCGAAAAAAGTGAGAGGCTGCCGTCTATCAACACGTATAAAACTATGCAATTAAAGCATTTTCTTCAGTTCAAGGATTTTAGCCGCGAAGAGTTTGAGTATGTATTTGAACGTGCGTGCTGGATTAAAAAAGAATTTAAGCAGTATCGGCGTTATTGGCCGTTAGCTGATCGAACGCTGGCGATGATATTTGATAAGAATTCTACTCGTACTCGCTTGTCATTTGAGGCGGGTATGCAGCAGCTAGGCGGTGCTGCAATATATCTTTCAACAAAAGACACGCAATTGGGTCGCGGTGAGCCTATAGATGATTCGGCGCGGGTGATTTCACGTATGGTGGATATCATTATGATCCGTACCCATGAGCACGATATTATTCAGCGTTTTGCGGAAAATTCAAAAGTGCCTGTCATAAACGGTTTGACGGATGAATATCACCCCTGCCAGATTATGAGTGATATTTTTACCTATATAGAGCAGCGTGGCAGTATTGCAGGGAAGACAGTTGCATGGGTAGGAGATTCAAATAACATGTGCAGGACATGGTTGCAAGCCGCTGAAATATTTGATTTTAAAGTGCATGTATCAACGCCGCCAGGGTATGAAGTCAAGCCTGAATTGACAGGAATAACGAATGAAGCGTGCTATAAGGAATTTGCAGATCCACTTAAAGCAGTGGAAGGTGTGGACCTTGTGACAACGGATGTATGGACAAGTATGGGGTTTGAAGCGGAAACAGAGAAGCGTAAAAAGGATTTTGCTGATTTCTGTGTGAACGCTGAGATGATGGCTTGTGCTAAAGATGATGCGTTATTTATGCACTGTTTGCCCGCTCATCGTGGAGAAGAAGTGTCTGCAGAAGTCATTGATGGTCCTCAGTCTATTGTTTGGGAAGAAGCTGAAAATCGTATGCATGCACAAAAAGCATTAATTGAATATTTGTTGCTTGGTAAAGTGAAGATAGAGGCGTAGCTTAAGTGAACTCAATCAGTCATAACAAGGTTAATTTTAAGAATTAGTATGAGAAAAATAAATAAAGTAGTTTTGGCGTTTTCCGGTGGATTAGATACTTCGGTTATTCTGAAGTGGCTACAAGATACCTATCAGTGTGAAATCGTTACGTTCACTGCGGATGTTGGCCAAGGTGAAGAGGTGGAGCCAGCGCGTGCAAAAGCTAAGCAGCTGGGCGTAAAAGAAATTTATATCGAAGATTTACGTGAAGAGTTTGTACGTGATTACGTTTTTCCAATGTTTCGTGCAAACACAGTATATGAAGGCGAGTACTTATTGGGAACCAGTATTGCTCGGCCCTTAATCGCAAAAAGGCAAATTGAAATAGCCAGAGAAACTAATGCGGATGCTGTTTCACATGGCGCTACAGGTAAAGGCAATGATCAGGTGCGTTTTGAGCTGGGCTATTATGCGCAACAGCCGGATATACACGTAATTGCACCTTGGCGTGAATGGGACTTAACTTCCCGAGAAAAATTGCTTAGCTACGCGGAGAAGCACGACATTCCGGTTGAGATGAAGAAGAAAACGGGTTCGCCATATAGTATGGATGCAAACCTGTTGCATATTTCCTATGAAGGTCGCATGCTTGAGGATCCAGCAAAGGAGCCAGAAGAGTCAATGTGGCGATGGAGCGTGTCGCCGGAGAATGCGCCCGACGAAGCGGAGTATTTAGATCTTGAGTATGTACATGGTGATGTGGTTGCATTAAATGGCGAGAAATTAACGCCAGCAAGTGTGCTTGAGCAATTAAATAAATTGGGTGGGAAGCATGGGATTGGACGCCTAGACCTTGTAGAAAACCGTTATGTGGGAATGAAGTCTAGGGGGTGCTATGAAACGCCTGGGGGTGCAATTCTTCTTCGTGCCCATCGTGCCATAGAGTCAATTACCTTGGATCGAGAGGTCGCACATTTGAAAGATGACCTGATGCCGCGTTATGCAAAGCTAATATACAACGGCTATTGGTGGAGTCCAGAAAGAGAAATGTTACAAACGATGATAAATGCATCGCAGGTCAATATAAACGGCTGGGTGCGTGTGAAGCTGTATAAAGGGAATATTGTCGTTGTGGGTAGGGATTCAAAGACAAATACACTCTATACGCCAGGTATTTCGACTTTTGAAGATGATGACGGGGTGTATAACCAACAAGATGCAGCAGGTTTTATTAAACTAAATGCATTGCGTTTGCGTATTGCGGCAGAAAGTAAGCAAAAAAAATAAAAGTAAAGTAAGGTGTGATGTTACTGGGAAGATAGTAATTGAAATGGGAGCGGTAATGCCTTCGTTCGATATTGTTTCAGAAGTAGATAAGCAAGAAGTCAAAAATGCGATTGACCAAGTTAATAAAGAGGTAAGTACGCGCTTCGATTTTAAAGGGTCAGATGCGAGAGTTGAGCAAGCGGATTATGATCTGACAATGTATGCAGATGATGAGTTTAAGCTTGGTCAAGTAGCTGACATAATTAGGTCAAAATTTACCAAGCGACAAATTGATACACGCTGTTTAGAGCTAGGTGAGGTGGAAAAGGTTAGTGGAAATAAAGCTAAGCAGCAATTTGTAGTGAAGACTGGGGTGGAGACGAGTCTGGCAAAAAAGATAGTGAAGACTTTAAAAGAAAGTAAACTCAAAGTGCAGGCATCAATACAGGGTGATTTGGTTCGCGTTATTGGTGCCAAGCGAGATGTGCTTCAAGATGCCATCCAGTTGATTAAAAAAAGCATATCGGAAATTCCATTGCAATTTCAGAATTTCCGTGATTGACAATTGAGTTGAAGAGAGCTTAAAAAGAAAATTTAACGTTATAAATAGTTAAATTTGAAGCGGACAAATGAAATGGGTGGCAGTATAAAAAACTAAGTTGAAAGTTAAAGCCAATAATAGTTAAGTAAAGCCATCTATGTCTTGACAGGGAGGAATAAACCCCCTAAACTCCCCTTTCTTTTTTTACCGCGCCCTGCAAAAAAATGTATGCAGAGGTGGGTGAGTGTTGTTGCAGATCAGGCGAAAATTAAAAATTTTCAAATAGATGAAATAGCGTTTAATAAGAGACGGCAGTGATGCCGTCTAAGTTTTTTAGGAAACGGAAATGCCGACAATTAGTCAATTAGTACGTAAGCCGCGTGCAGCAAAAAGGGTGAAAAGTAATGTGCCTGCACTAGAAAATAGCCCGCAAAAGCGTGGTGTGTGTACAAGGGTATATACAACAACGCCTAAGAAGCCAAATTCAGCGCTTAGAAAGGTTGCGCGTGTTAGGTTGACTAATGGCTATGAAGTCTCAAGCTATATAGGCGGTGAGGGACATAATTTGCAAGAACATTCTGTCGTGCTGATACGTGGCGGCCGAGTAAAAGATTTGCCTGGTGTGCGATATCATACTGTGCGTGGAAGCTTGGATACGGCAGGAGTGAAAGACCGTAAGCAAGGGCGATCAAAGTATGGCTCAAAGCGGCCTAAGTCAGCTTAGATAAAAAATAGTTTGTAACATTAATGGGGTGTAGGAATAATGCCTAGACGTAGAGAAGTACCAAAGCGAGAAATACTGCCGGATCCTAAATATCATAATACGGAGCTGGCAAAGTTCGTCAATGTACTAATGACACGTGGTAAAAAGTCAGTGGCGGAAAGAATTATATATGGTGCGCTCGACCAAATTGAGAAAAAAATGGGTAAGGATCCTATCGAGGTTTTTACCCTGGCGCTGTCGAATGTTCGTCCAATAGTGGAAGTTAAAAGTCGCCGC
>JAJFJH010000030.1 GCA_021774155.1 Nitrosomonas sp. | reverse complement strand
CGCATGGCGGAGACGGTGGGCACCTACGTTCTGGACGGAACCTTCAACAGCACGGTCGACTGGGCGGTTGTCGGCATCGAGCTGCGGTCAGCGCCGAGTGGACCTGCGCCTGACATTGCGGCCCTGCCGCCGGGCCACGACTACGGCGACCTGGTGGTGGGTTCCAGCGGCAGCAAAGTTTTCGAGATACGCAACGACGGCGACGCATCGTTGAATGTCAGCAGCAGCACGCTGGTTGGCGTGGATGCGGGTTCTTTCAGCATCGTTTCCGGTGGTGGCGCCTTTACTCTGGCGCCGGCAGCCTCGCGGAACATCGACGTCAGTTTCACCCCCGGAACGGTTGGCGCCAAAAGCGCAAGCCTGCGCCTGGCGAGTGACGACCCTGACGAAGGCACTTTGGATATAAATCTGACCGGTAATGGTACTGCAGTTCCGGTTCCGGAGATAACGGTAACGCCGGTCAGCCATGACTATGGCAGCCTTTTGGTCGGGACAAGTTCGACCAAATCCTACCAGGTACGCAATGACGGCACGGCGAATCTGACCGTCAGCGGCGTCAGTCTGAGCGGCGTGAATACCGCAGAGTTCAGCATCACGCGGGGTGGAGCGGGCTTTGTACTGACCCCAGCTAGTGTGGACACGATAGAGGCGCGCTTCACGCCTGCGACGGCGGGCGGTAAGAGCGCGACGCTGGTGATTGCCAATGATGATTCGGATGAGAACCCGGTGAATGTAGCGTTGAGTGGTACGGCGACCGTACCTGCGCCCGATATTGCAGTAACGCCGGCATCGCACGATTACGGCAATGTGGTTGTCCTGACCAGTGCGACGCGTAAGTTTGTGGTTCGCAACAACGGCACCGCGACCCTGACGGTCAGCGGAGCGTTGCTGACCGGGGCGAATGCAGCAGAATTCAGCATAGTGCGCGGCGCCGGTGGTTTTGTGCTGCCTGTCAGCGCAGTTGATACGGTGGAAGTGAGTTTCAATCCGCAGACGCTGGGCAGCAAGAACGCCAGCCTCGAAATCGCCAGCGACGATCCGGATGAAGCGACGATGAGTGTTGCCTTAAGTGGCACTGCCGTGGCGCAGCCGACGCCTGACATTGCGGTGATGCCGGCCAGCCACGATTATGGCCCAGTCTCCATCGGGACAAGCGCGGCTTTTAATTTCAAAGTAAAGAATACGGGTCAGGCGACTCTGTCGGTAAGCGCCACGACCTTGACCGGTAGCGACGCCGCTCAGTTCAGTGTTACGAGTGGCGGCGCCCCGTTCAGCGTGGCAGCGGGTGACAGTCAGACTGTCGCAGTGAGTTTCACGCCGACCTCCACCGGCATCAAGAGCGCCACCCTTAGCATCACGAGCGACGACCCTGACGAGAGCCAGGTCGATGTGGTCTTGAGCGGTACCGGCGATGACGCCCCACCGATTGGGGAGATTGTGTTTGAGGAGGTTACCAGTGGTGGTTCTACCAATGCAAACTCGATAACGACCGAGACAGCCATAACGGAAGTTGCCGGCCACCTGTATGTGGCGACAATTACCAGCAAGAAGTATGAGGAGGTCGCCACTGTTGTCGGTCTGGGGTTGACTTGGACCAAGGTGCGCAATCAATGCTCCGGTCGCAATCAGACTGGTCTTGATATCTGGTATGCTACAGGTACGCCGGCCGGAGATGGCACGGTGACAGCTATTTTCAGTGAGGTACCCAAGAATGCCGTGATTGCGGTTGTCAGATATTCTGGCGCTGACGCCATAAATCCGGTCGGAAACATTGTTTCTGGGAATAGCAATGGCGTGGACGGAACCTGCTCGGGCGGTACTGACGGGTCAGCTTATGTTTTTAACTTGAATACCACGGTACCGAATGCGTTTGTGGTCGGCACGGTTGCCATGCGCCAAAAGACACATACGCCGGGCGCGGGCTACAGCGAGCGAGTGGAACGGATGCAGGGCAGTGGTGGCAGCGCGGCTTCCCTGGCGTTCATGGACCAGGAAATAGCGACAGCCGGGTCGGTGACAATTGATGGGAATATCAGTGCCACGACCGACTGGTCGGTGATTGGCTTAGAGCTTATCCCCGGTATTCCGGTCACGGCTGCTGCGCGCGAATTGACTTTGGCCAGCCTGGTAGAACCGTTAGGTGGCAGCATTGTTGACGGCGAGCTCCTGGCGGAAGACCTGGGCGAGGAACTGTCAGTTTCCCTGCCGACCGAGTTTTCCATGAGTCCGAACTATCCGAATCCGTTTAACCCATCCACAACCATAGAGTATGCTCTGCCCACGGCAGCCAGAGTCGAACTGATTATCTACAACGTCCGCGGCCAGCAAGTCCGCACGTTGTTAAATGAAGTTCAGGAGGCCGGATTCAGGAGTGTGGCTTGGCATGGCCGCGATGATTCGGGCATTCAGGTTGGCTCGGGGATTTATTTTCTGAGGCTCAGGCTGGGGGAGAGAGCTTTCAGCGGGCGACTGAGTCTGCAGAAATAGCGACGAAGCGTGCTGCTTACTCTGCCAGCAAGTGACGGCCCCTGCATTGTTGCTGTTGTTTGTGAATAGTTCTCTAAATTCTCACGTGCATCTCAGCTTTTTGGGAGGAGGACAATGGACTTCCTGCTTGCAATTTGCCAGAAGTATGCCTATAATAAACATAGAATTGTATCTGAAGAAGACCGGGGTCCTTTCCTTGCATACCTAGACTTAACCTTCATTCTATGACTTTCTTGTCGTCGGAACATTACCGACAACAAAAGTTGACCGCTTTTTGGTGTTGCGGAAGTTTGGTGTGTTTAAACAACCTTTGGATTTCTCTTCATACTATTTTTCTCAGAAGCTGATAGACATTGGGAAGATCGTGTTTGCTCCCATTGAGGTGAAGGCATGGGACGTGCTCATACCTCTCGCGATTGCTCTGCACGGTTGTTTGGTGAGTAGAGAATTATGCATCTAAATTGGATTCTCTCCGATAGGCTTGCGAAGGTTTTGCAGCTATAGCAAGAGAGATGATGAATTGGCCAGGTGAGTTTTTTGGGTCAGAACATAAACGGGATGCACATGACATTCGGTGTTCCGTGCTTGGAATGATGAAGTTTGGGGGGCACCGAAATCTGAGATAACACCAACTAAGATGATAAAATGGGATATAACATACCGCTGTGCATTCACGGGACTCTCGTCTTTCTCAACGAATTCTGACAATTACGATTGTTGACGATATGAAGAACGAAACCGAACACGGCTAAACTAAACAAGAAGGAGAAAGCGTCATGAGGCAACTTTTGCGAGTAGTAGTCATAGTGGCCCTGATTCTTGCGTTTCAGCATGTCGCCTTGGGCAATAACGTGGTCGTTAGCAACATTGCACTCACGGGACAGAACAATGCTAGCGATTTCACTTTGGTGCAGTTTGACATTACCTGGGATAATTCTTGGCGAGTGAGCGGAGGTCCTTCTAATTGGGATGCGGCTTGGGTTTTTGTGAAATATTCCACGGATGGTGGCGCCAATTGGAGGCATGCGACGCTCGCGACTTCTGGACATACCGCTCCTTCTGGTGCCACCATTGATTCACCAGAGGATGGAAAGGGTGTATTTGTCTATCGCAGTTCTGATGGTACTGGTACTGTAAACTTCACGGGCGTTCAGCTCAAATGGCAGTACGGAATTGATGGCCTGCTTGACAATGTTACAGTTCAGGTCAAGATATTTGCTGTTGAGATGGTGTTCGTCCCGCAAGCTGAATTTGCCGCCGGCAGCGGCGGGGATGAGCCTGGTAGGTTTACTCTAACTACTATTAACACAAGCAACGCCACAACGGTCCCCTTGGGAACCGGCTCGCTTGGTGGACAGACGGGTGGCTTTCCCACAGGAGAGGTTGCGCCAAGCAATGCTTCTTGGCCTAATGGTTTCAGCGCGTTTTACTGCATGAAGTACGAAATTACACAGCAGCAGTACGCAGATTTTCTTAACTGCCTCACTAGCACGCAGGCAGAAATCCGAAAACCGTCGATATCGACAGTAGTTTCACATAGGTTCAGCATTACCGGCAGTCACCCTGATTTTTCTTCGTTCAAACCATTCGTAGCCTGCAATGGTCTGAGTTGGATGGATGGAGCAGCATATGTAGATTGGGCTGGATTAAGACCTATGACGGAATTGGAGTTTGAAAAAGCATGCAGGGGTAATCAATTTCCGGTCGTCGGGGAATTTGCCTGGGGCACCTTTCGCAATGCTGTCTTAGCCTACACCGTAGCAAATGATGGTGCTGCAAACGAAGATATCGCCACAAATTATTCAACGTCTCTTGATGTCGGCAATAGCTCTCATTCTAATACTAGTGGTGACATCAATGGTCCCCTCCGGGTGGGGATATTTGCTGGCAATGCCAATAACACCTCTGACCACCGGGTACGTTCAGGTGCCACTTTTTATGGCATAATGGAGATGAGCGGAAACTTGTGGGAGCGGACAGTTACAATTGGAACTGCGAGTGGCAGAAATTTTATGGGAACGCTTGGCGATGGCCATGTGTCCAGCAACGGCAACGCCGATAACAGTGACTGGCCTGGCTTTGCCGCAGGCGAGGTGACCGGTGCTTCTGGTTCGGGTTTTCGGGGTGGCAGTTGGGCTGTGACCAGTTCGTTTGCACGGGTCTCAGACCGCCAGTCAGCTTCTTCCTCAAGAACGGCTCGGAGCACCAGCCAAGGATTTCGTGGTGTTCGGCAAGGGCCGTGAAGAGTGAAAACGAAGCAATCGTTAATCAAGTTAAATGAGGGAACCAACGATGAGATTTGCATGGGCATTCTTGATGGTTCACATGACGCTGTGTTGCCTATTTGCTGAGCTGCATGCGCAGTACTTTGGCGGCAATGGAGATGGCTATACGACGCTCGAATCTCCAGATTTATCTTTGGATGACAGCAATATCTATGCTGGTGGCAGTGGAGATGGCTATGCAATGGCCTCTTCCCCAGCAGGGCCTCTTTCGGCGACTAGTCCTCTGCCGCACGACTTCCTCTTCCTGGCTGAAGACGAAGTCAATCGCGACAAACTGGAATTTTCAGCAGGTGACATCCACTCGAACAACGACATCAGTTTCGATAAAGGGCAACCAGACCAGACCGACCATGTTGGTAATATCACTGCTGTGAATGAATTCAAATTGCGCAAACGCAATCTGGTCGAAGGCGATGTCGCTGCCGGTGATCTGGACATGTCGAGCAAGGCCGTGGTGACGGGCACCGCCGAGGATAATGCCTCAGTGACAGTTGTGCCGTTGCCGGTGCTGACGCCGTTTGCTGCCAACAACGACGACCGCGAAGTGGACAAGGACGAAACTCTCGCGTTAGCGCCCGGTACCTACGGCGACCTGGAAGTCAATAAACGCAGTACAGTGCAACTGACACACGACGGCAATTCCGGTGAGTATTTTTTCGGCACGGCCGATTTTGGCAAGAAAACCGTCCTGGAAATAGATGTCAGCAGCGGCCCGGTGGTGATAAACGTCGTGGATGAATTTGAATTCGGCGGCGGGAGCAAGATGGTGCTGCTGCCGAATGGAGAGGACGATTCCGAGCTGGTCACGCTGAATTACCTGGGTGACAAGAAAGTCGACATTGATGAAGAGGTTGACTTCTTCGCCACGATTGTCGCCCCGGCCGCAGAAGTCTCCTTTGGAGAGGACAGTTTTTTCCGAGGTGCGATCTGTGCCTATTTTATTCAGTTGCATGACGGCGGGACGTTTCTGCACCACGGCGCAAGCAGTGCGCCGGCGCCTCTGGCGAAAAGCGCTAATCCGTCGAGCCTGACATTTGAAAATCCGGATCTGCCGACGTCGTTTGCTTTGCAGCAAAACTACCCGAACCCGTTCAATCCCACGACGACGATCAACTTTTCTGTGCCCGAAGCGGGTGCGGTGACATTGACCATTTACAACCTGCGCGGACAGTTGGTGCAGACACTGATTTCTGACGATAGGGCCGCAGGAGCTTATTCGGTCGTCTGGAGTGGCCGGGATGCAACTGGCGCGCAGGTGGCGAGTGGTTTGTACCTCTATCGTTTGCAAGCGGGCGAGTTTGTGTCAGTACGAAAGATGATGTTTATGAAGTAGGATTGGATGAAATTCGAGTTGGATATAGAGCGGGCGGCATTTTGTCGCCCGTTTTTATTCCCGGGTTACCGGATGGTTCAAAAGGATTTCTCCTGAATGACAGCGATTC
>JAJFJH010000290.1 GCA_021774155.1 Nitrosomonas sp. | reverse complement strand
ATATTGCTCAGCTACGTTAGCTTTAGACATAAATTGAGTTCCCGTTTAGTTTATTAAATATACAAATATAAATACACTGAGACTTAAGCAGAATTCATGCCAAATTAATTATGATAATATAATCAATAGATTAAATATAATTCCTGCAAGCAACATAAGGAGAATTGTTGTCGTTTATTGATGCATGAATATTTTAATTATGCAACGCTTTGTTTTTTTATGTATTTTTATTGTTTCTAACGAGAGACAGCCAAAGAATCACTGATATATAAACTCGCGCCATTTGAGCTTTTCGAGTTAATTCTTCTGAAACCTGCTAAATCCGTCGTAGTATTGCAGCGAATTTTTTTGATTGTTATCATCACGTGCGTGATTAATGCTCAGGTTTGGTATCGCAGATGCTTCCAGATCAGCAACTTTCATATGCTAATCTATGATGACCACGTTTAAAACCTTATAAATAGCTGGAACCGATATAAAAATGACGCAACAAGAAACAACTCGAACGGCGCTATTACAGCTCCACGACTATATTGGGCAACAAATTGTCGGACAACAAGCATTGGTACAACGGCTGATTCTTGCTTTGTTGTGCGATGGCCATTTACTGCTTGAAGGCGCGCCTGGACTTGCTAAGACTCGAGCGATTAAAACACTGGCTTCCGGCCTGGAAGCGGATTTTCATCGTATTCAATTTACCCCTGATTTATTACCAGCCGACTTGACGGGTAGTGATGTTTATCATCCGGATTCGGGCACGTTTCGTTTTAATCAGGGACCGATTTTCCATAATTTGATGTTGGCGGATGAAATAAACCGTGCGCCAGCCAAGGTGCAATCTGCTTTACTTGAGGCCATGGAAGAGCGCCAAGTGACGGTAGGTGCATCCAGTTATCCATTGCCGCCTTTATTTTTAGTCCTGGCAACGCAAAACCCCATTGAACAAGAAGGTACTTATCCCTTGCCGGAAGCGCAATTGGATCGTTTTATGTTGCATGTGCGTGTGGAATATCCGGACAAAAAAGCCAGTCAAAAGATCCTGGTCTTGGCGCGGCGTGAAGCGCAGGATGCATTGGAGGAACAGACACAAAAGAACATTGTGAAAGTGACTCAAGCGCAGGTCTTTGCCGCAAGGCGGGAAGTCATGCGGCTGCATCTGGCCGATGCGGTGGAAGAGTATATTGTGGAACTGGTGGAAACCACACGTAATCCTGCGAATTATGGACAGGAATTGGGTAATTGGGTGCGTTGGGGTGCCAGTCCACGTGGTGCCATCGCCATTGAACGTGCAGCGCGTGCGAATGCTTGGTTAGCTGGGCGTGATTTTGTTACCCCGGAAGATGTGCAAAAAGTAACGCCGGATGCGTTACGTCACCGTGTTTTATTAAATTATGAAGCGACAGCCGATGGCATCACGTCACAACGGTGCATCGAAGAGATTCTGTCGCGTGTACCCGCGCCATGACGGATGGCACGAGCCTACAGCTTGATGCGCTCATTCGTTTGCGTGCAGCTGCTCACGGCTTAACCTTGGGTGCGCGTCAGAAAACGCTGTCAGCTCAAGCGGGCGGTTATGTGTCAGCGTATCGTGGACGCGGCATGGAATTTGACGAAGTGCGTGTTTATCAAGCCGGAGACGATGCCCGTACGATTGATTGGCGCGTGACTGCTAGACGTGGACAACCCCATACCAAGCTTTTTCGTGAAGAACGTGAACGCCCTGTGATGTTTTTGGTTGATTTACATCCGGGCATGTTTTTTGGCAGTCGCACGCAGTTTAAATCGGTATTGGCCGGTCGTTTAAGTGCCTTAATGGGTTGGGCGGCAGTGCGAGCGGGAGATCGTGTGGGCGGTATTGTCAGTTCTGCCACAGCGCATCGAGAGATATCTCCCCGTGCGCGTGAACAAGGGTTGTTGCCGTTGTTAAAAGCGGCGGTAAATTTGCAGCCAAAAACGCCTGGCATGTTGACTCAGGGGCGTATGGATCAAGCATTAGCACGCATGGTACGTTTGGTTCGTCCCGGAAGTTTGGTGGTGATTTTTAGTGACTTTAGAGAACTAGGCGAGCAATCGGCTAAATATTTAGATGCCTTGACGCGTCATAATGATGTGGTCGCTGCTTTTTTGTATGACCCGTTGGAGGCGGAGGCGCCGCCGGCAGGTTATTATCAATTGGGTATGACAGCGCAGCGTCTGACCTTGGATACCCGTCAAACGTCGGTGGTCAAACATTGGCAAGAAGCCTTTTATGAACATCATTCTGCGGTGCGTCGTCTTTGTATGCGCCATGCTGTTCATTTCATGCAAGTTGCAACCGCCGATAATATGGTCAACGCCTTGCGTATGGGGCTGTCACGGCAGGGTGGCAAGCATTGATGTCGGATCCATTAGACGCCTTGCGGCCACTCCATGCACCGCCACCCGTGAGTTGGTGGCCGCCAGCGTTAGGATGGTGGGTATTGGCTTTGATTATGATTGCTTTTCTGGTGCTACTGTATCGCCATTGGCGACGCATGGCACCCCGACGTGCTGCACTACGTGAATTAAAAGTATTAGAAAAACAAATCAATTCTGAACCAAAAATCGTTGCCATACTTAACCGTTTGTTAAAACGCTATGCGTTGGTATGTTGGCCATCGTCTGCGGTGGCGGCATTGACAGGTGATCAATGGTTGGTGTTTCTTGATGCGCATGGTGGCAATGGCCAATTTAGACAGGGGTGTGGACGCCTATTGGCAACATCACCTTACCGTGATGAACCGTTGCAACACGATGAGCTGGTATCGTTAGCGCGTCGTTGGATTAAAAAAAACAAACCCAGAAAGAATGTGTGATGTTTGATTTTGCTTGGCCTTGGATGGTGTTGCTATTACTCTTGCCCTGGTTGGTTTGGCGTTTTGTGCCGCCGGCTACCCAAATGATGCAGGGTGTGTTGTTTGCGCCTTTCGTAGGTGTCTATCAACACGAAAATTTGAGCAGCTCAATAATGAGCACTAGAAAAAAGTTTTCACTGTTGTTCTGGGGCGCGGTGATTTGCTGGATTTTATTAATACTGGCTATTGCAAGGCCGCAGTGGTTGGGTGAAGCGATAGAGCTGCCAGAGACTGGGCGTAATTTATTGCTGGCTGTGGATGTTTCGGGCAGTATGGAAATTGTTGATATGGACGATGGCCGCAGTAATCGCCTTGATGTGGTGAAGCAAGTGGCGGGTGATTTTATCCAGCGACGTAGGGGTGATCGCATCGGTTTAATTCTATTTGGCACCCATGCGTACTTGCAGGCGCCGCTAACATTCGATCACTCCACGGTGAATACCTTATTACAAGAAACCGTGATTGGTATTGCGGGAAGAGAAACCGCTATTGGCGATGCCATCGGCATGGCGCTTAAACGCTTACGTAAAGCCAGTGGTGAAACCGTATTGGTGTTGCTGACAGATGGCGCTAATACTTCCGGGCAGGTTAGTCCTCGAAAGGCGGCAGAGCTGGCGAAGCAGCAGAGCTTACGTGTTTATACCATTGGTGTTGGCGGTGGCCCCAGAGAAGTGCGCGGACTTTTTGGTACGCAGATTGTTAACACGTCATCAGACTTGGACGAAGAAACGCTACAGGTTATTGCTGATATGACAGGTGGACAGTTTTTCCGAGCAACGGATCGGAAAACGCTTGAGGCTATTTATCATCAGCTAGATGAAATTGAACCTGCATTGAAAGGCAGCCGTCTGGTGCGTCCGGTGACAGAGTTATATATATGGCCGCTGGGTGCGGGTTTATTGCTGAGTTTTATGTTGGCAATTTACGTTTGGAGAAAGGCAGCGTCTTATGGGTGATTTCCATTTTTTGCGTCCTGAATGGTTATTGGTATTAATCCCAGCTATATTTATATTGACACTATTGTGGCGCAACCAGTTGGGTGCTAGCGCGTGGCATTCAGTATTTGACGAGAAATTGTTAGCGCAACTGTGGTTGGAACCACCGGGAAAAGTGTCACGTAAACCGTTATTGCTAATTGGCCTGGGCTGGGTCTTGGCTATTATAGCTTTGGCCGGCCCAGCTTGGGAGCGTCAGCCGGAGCAAGTTTGGCGTTCACCACTATCACGCATCATTATTCTGGATTTGTCGGCATCAATGAATGTGACCGATGTGACGCCGTCTCGACTCGAACGGGCGCGTTTCAAATTAATGGACATTTTGGAAAGGTCGCGAGAAGGACGCACGGGATTGATTGTTTTTGCGGGTGAGCCACATATCGTAACGCCCCTGACTGAAGACAGTGAAACCATATCCAATTTGTTAATGGCGTTGAGTCCTGAGATTGTGCCGCAATCAGGTGATATGGCGACGCCCGCATTACAAATGGCAGAAGATTTACTGGCGCAAACGGGTGTGCAACATGGCGAGTTGTTGCTGATTTCTGATGGAGTGGAGGATCCTGCAGCGGCATTGGATCAGATCCGTCATTTACGTGCGAAAGGCTATCGTGTTTCGGTTTTAGGTGTCGGTACTGAACAAGGTGGCGCAATATTAAATGCGGATGGTGGTTTTGTCGCCTTTTCACAATTTAATGCAGCGCCTTTACAAGAATTTGCCAATGCAGGTGGTGGCGCATTTAGCAGCATGACAACGGATGACAGTGATTTGGATCGGGTGTTATTAGAAACATTTCGGGCGGATTTGGCTGACGAAGTGGCTGGCAGCGGTGTAGAACGTTGGGTAGAGAGCGGTGTCTTATTGTTGCCCATATTATTGTTGCTGGGGGCATTTGCTTTCAGACGGGGTTGGTTGTTGGGGGTTTCGTTGTTGATGATTATTCCACCGCCAGCACAAGCTTTTGACTGGCGTGAGTTGTGGTTGCGCTCGGATCAGCAAGCAGAAGAAATCTTACAGCAGGGTGATGCACAAGGTGCAGCGCAGAAATTCCAAGATCCAAATTGGCGTGGGATGGCGCTTTATGAAACAGGTGACTACCAAGCCGCTGCTGAAGCATTTGCTGAATCTGAGTTGTTGGATGGGAAATATAATAAAGGTAATGCACTGGCACGTGCGGGTGATTTGAAGCAGGCGATGACAGCTTATCAAGATGTATTAGCGGAAGATCCTGAACATAAAGATGCCAGAGCTAATTTAGAATTAGTCAAAAGATTACTTGAAGATCAGCAGTCATCACAAGATGACGAATCGTCGGGTGATGACTCGTCGCAACAAGATGATGAATCTCAGCAGGATGACGGCAACGCCAATGAGGACTCAACGGATGAGTCCACGCAAGACGACCCATCAGGGCAACAATCGTCTGATGGTCAGCAGGCCGAAGCTGATCAGGCAGACGTGTCCGATGCTGAAAATGATGGTGAAGTCGATGCATCAGAATCAGCAAATGCCATGACGCCTGAGCAGGAAGAAATGACGCCGCCTGAAGACGAAGGTGAGCATGCGCCCGTGCATCAAACTGAGTCAGTAGAGGAATTACCCAGCGAAGAAGATATTGCTTTGGAGCAATGGTTGCGACAGATACCAGAAGATCCGGCGGGTTTATTGCGCCGTAAATTTTTGTTAGAACATTTGCAGAGAAAGAACGCACAATAGTGATGAAAATACATTTGAATTGGCCTTATGTTATAGGTTTGCTGTTGTTTTTAGTCATGATGGAAACACAGGCATCGATCACGGCGCATTTGGATAGGCATCAGGTTAATGAAGGGGAGTCGGTGCATTTGACCATTGAAGCAGAAGGCCAAATCTCGACCATGCCGAATACCGATGCCTTGAATAAAGATTTTGATGTGATGGGTGTCGCTAGCGGCAGTCGTGTCAATATTATCAATGGGCGTGTGAACGCAAGTACCACATGGAATATTTCACTGATGCCTAAACGTAGTGGTGAGTTGACTATTCCATCATTGACGATCAATGGAGAGCAGACGCCGGCGCTTGCGTTGCGGGTTAATGAGGCGTCAACAAGCCTGTTGTCCGACGCCACGACACCTGTTTTTATTGAGACAGAAGTAGATAAGATGGATCCCTATGTACAGGGGATGGTGCTTTATACCGTGCGCGTGTTTTACACGGTTAATTTAGCCAATGCGAGTTTGAGTGACCCACAAGCTGA
>JAJFJH010000289.1 GCA_021774155.1 Nitrosomonas sp. | reverse complement strand
TCTTGTGCATGGTGATTTATGGGATCACCTCTATTTTGAATCGTTAGAGTACGGCAATATTTTCTTACCGCTGACGCTAGAAATGGGTTCCTGGCGCTGGATTCGCAAAAACCCACTGCAGCTACGAAAAATATTGGGACTATATAATCCAATGAAAGCGCATCGTCTCAATCGTGTGCTACGCGGTCATTTAATACTCCTGGAATTTTTACTCCAGGCAACGTTCTCATATGAAAATTGGCTCGATAAGAGTCGTAACTCGGAAATGGAGCGACAAGCACACGAACTCTGGTATCCATGAAAAATAACAAACATTTCGTATTACTTCGCGGACTATTACGCGAAGCCAGGCACTGGGGTAAATTTATTAAGGAACTGCAAGAACAGTTTCCAGACGCTGATATTTTTACGCTGGACATTCCCGGAAATGGACAGCTACATCATGCAGTCAGTCCAAAAACAATTGCATGTATGACTGATGCATTACGCCAGCAAGTACCCACACGCAGCCATCTTAAACTAGTAGCACTTTCCATGGGCGGCATGATCGCAATTGACTGGATGATCCGCTACCCAGAAGAAATAGATATCGCAGTATTAATCAATACCAGTGTTCGACCAATTTCACCGTTTTATTATCGCTTACGCTGGACGAGCTACCTTAAAATCATTAAAATGATTTCTCATTCAGCGCCGCAAAGAGAACGTGACATTCTGGCACTGACTTCAAATAAACACCACCATGACAGCAGATTAGTGAGTGACTGGCAACAATGGCAAAAAGCGTGCCCTGTCTCTACTCACAGCGCCATAAATCAACTTTGGGCCGCAGCAAAATTCTCAATCAAGGTCAAACCAGAACAACCAATATTGATTATTACCAGTCAAACTGACCGTTTAGTGGATCATCGTTGCGGCATGAATTTAGCAAAAGCATGGCAAACAGATCATGTGACACATAAGACTTCTGGACACGACCTGCCACTTGATGAGCCGGTATGGTTAGCCAAAACCATCAGAAAATGGCTTATGAATAAAGTAGTTGTTTCTTAATCAACTACCACGTTTATAAAACGTGGTTTGAATTCGGCCTAGAAGGCCGTGCTCAGCAAAACCCTAAGAGGCCTTGCTGAAGTAAATCGTAGTCATTCACGCTGCTTTTTATTATTATTTCTTTTCTTAAAATTTAACGTAATTTCTTATCATTTCGGCATCCATACCTACGGTATCAACACAATAACCTGCCGACCAAAAATGATTTCCCTAGTATTTCTTTATCCGCAATCTTTACTGAGTTTCTGAGGAGACTCTATTTATTAAATAAAAAGGGCAAAGCTCCAGTTGCACACTTGTCTCTTCTTTTTCATGAAAATACTCATCAGATTCTGTGTTTTTGTCAGCCCAACTTGTTGCTGAAAACACAAGTATGACGGCTGTCATACCAATGATTAATACGCGGGACATATAACCTTCTATAAGTTTTTTGAGTAAACTTTAATTGGTATCAGAATGATTACGCGATTAATACTATATTGAGAATGCTACCGTTCTATTCCGTTTACGTGAAGGTTGCGTGACCTTATGATGACTCAGACATCATGATGGTTCGTCGTCATTTTATTGTCATGTTGGTTGTATATCTTGTTCAGCATTGACTAATTTGATGGAGAATCAAAACATGATTAATACTGATGCCTTCCTAAAAGATTACTTTCAAACAACTACAGAGCAAGATAATAAGCCGTTTATGAAGGCGGCATCATTTTTATTAAAAAAACTAGTTCATCAGAAAGAAATTAATGATTTTATTGAAACGCACAAACATCTAGAAGGATTGGAATTCAATGATGCAGTGCTTGAACATTTTAAGTTCACCTTTCAGGTATCTAATAAAGATCGCGCTCGTATACCCGACCATCATCGTGTCTTAATTGTCGCTAATCATCCGCTGGGATCTTTGGATGGCTTAGCGCTTATCAAATTAATATCGGAGATCAGAACGGATGTCAAGATTGTTGCGACTTCTCTGCTAAATCATATTGATCCGCTATATAGCCTATTTCTTACAGTTGATAGTTCATCAAAGAAAGTGAGCCATCGTGAAAGTATGCGCCAAGTTACCAAGGCATTAGAAGCAGAGCAAGCGGTTATTATATTTCCCACTGGAGAGGTATCAAAAATTCGTTCTGATGGTATTCGTGATGGTAAGTGGAAAACTAGTTTTCTATATCAAGCGCTAAAAAACAATGCGCCAATTGTACCGGTGCATATTGGCGGCAAAAACTCAGCATTATTTTATGGTATTTCAAGTATCCATAAATCGCTGAGTAAAATGATGCTGATTAATGAAATGTTTAATCAGAAAGATAGTGAAATTACACTCAGAATTGGCAAAACCATTCCCTGCGGGTCAATAGCTGCATTAGATATGCCTAAGACCGCTATTGCAAAGCTAATGCGCAAGCAAGTTTATTTATTAGGCAAACAAAAGAAAGAAGAATTATTCAAGCCGATTGAAAATATTATTCACCCAGTTAAAACAAAACTAATTCGTAAAGAATTAAAAGACTCACAATTAATTGGTAAAACTAAAGATGGTAAATTTATTTACTTATTTGATTATGTTCCCAACTCTAATGTCATGCGAGAAATTGGACGCTTACGTGAGCTATCTTTCAGACAAGTTCAAGAAGGCACGGGAAATGCACTAGATGTTGATAGTTATGACCGATATTATCGCCATCTTATTTTATGGGACGAAATCGAGCTAGAAATAGTTGGTTCGTATCGTATTGGTGAAGCCAAAGAAATTCTCAAGAAAAAGGGTGAGACTGGTTTATATACCAACAGCTTGTTCAAGTTTGACCATGCACTTATTCCTTATCTTGAAAATTCCATTGAGCTGGGCCGCAGTTTTATCCAGCCAAGATACCAAGGCAAACGTAGTTTAGATTATCTTTGGTACGGAATTGGTGCGTATCTTCATCAACACCCAGAAATACGCTATATGCTTGGGCCAGTTTCGCTAAGCACTTCTTTGCCTAGCGGAGCACAAAAGGTCATTGCAAGTTTTTACGCCGATCTTTTTGGTCATGAGGATACGTTGTCGACACCTCGGCTTCAATTTGATTTCGGCGAGGATAATAATTTTAAGCCGTTTAAGAATGTTTCAAATGAAACAGAATACAATCAAGCATTTTCTATTTTAAAAGGGAAAATGGCTGAGTTTGGCGTGAAGGTACCCATGCTATATAAGCAATATGTGGAGCTATGCCAACCAGGCGGTTGCAAATTTCTAGGTTTTAATATTGACCCAAAATTCTCAAACTGTGTCGACGCGTTGATCTTGGTAGATATCAATACGATTAAAGAGAAAAAACGTCAACGCTATATTGATAGTCACGCAACAGCTATGGCAAAACAAAATTTCGCATAATATGCTATTCAGGAAACAACTGAAATCACAGCCGAAAGAATATTTAGTTCAACAAAATATGTAGGTTGAAAATCAGTTTTCTGGGTAACTACACAACTCCTTTAAATTATTATGGCTGCGAGGATTCAGAAAATAACTGAAAAAATATTGTAGCGGTCAACTAAGGTTTTTTAGGATAATACTAAAAACACTTCAACATTGCATTGAATTTATTAGGTTGCCACATGAAACTTTTTTTAATATCAATCTGCTTATTACTCAGTGCTTGCACTAGTTTGCCGCCTGCTTTCGACAATGCACCGGCCGCGGCCGCGAACGTGACCTATAACCAAGTGCATGAAGATTTGGCGGGTTATCACAATACAACGGTGCGTTGGGGTGGCGTCATTGTTGATGTGGAAAATATTGGGGGTGCCAGCTTGATGGAAATCACCTACTATCCACTCGATCATTATGGTCGACCCCAGTTAGATGAGGCCAGTGCAGGGCAATTTGTCATTAAAAGCGCCGAACTTCTGGATCCTAATATCTATGCAGCAGAAAGAGAAATTATCGTTTTAGGTGTCATTGATGGCGATATCGAACGAACATCAAATAACGAGGCGCGTATTTTTCTACCATTGATCAATTCCACCGCCATTCATCTCTGGCGAATGAATTATCGGAACAATTATTACCGTCATTGCCCATCTTGTTACTTTAGGCAGCTATTCTGGTAAGCGAAAAAGTTTTCAGCACAGACGACGACGATATACATCAATGAAGCAGTGACCGATTAACGCCCTTGTCTTTAAAGCTCGATAGATCATAATAGCTACAAAACCCCTTATCTCAGAGGAATATATCATCGGGTTTGAAGGTGTCCCATTGCTCGCATAGCATAGGCAGTTCATAGCTTTTCTTGTTGCCAACCTTGTGGCTCAACAAAGCGCCGGGAAGCGTTTGCCAATACCACAACATGACTGTCATGAGTATTCCCGCAGCCAGAACAAACGACGACCGTTCCAAATGCTTGGGAATAATCTGGGTCCATTTCTGCTTAAAACTTTTTCTGGCCATAATCGTGTGTTGCAGGGCAAATAACAACACCAGGAAAGTATTCACAGCCAGCGCGGTAAATAGACTGTCTGCTTTGAAGGCGGACAGGGAGTAAGGAGCAATACCGATGGCTGCAAAGAAAAACCAAAATAATGCAACGGAGCCGACGCCATAAGCAAAGAACGCATAAGCGATAGCAAACCCACGGGATAGCAGGCTAGCCTTATTTTCGGAGTGGGTGGCCGGTGTGTTTATCATGCTGTCATTTTAGAATCAAAGGGGCCACGAATCAACGGGGTGTGCGGATTTTGGAGTTTGTAGGCGCTTCTTACCCATGACTATTTCTCTCTTTATTTTCCAGTTCTGAACTCAACAATCTGCACAATTTTTCGTGATCACTTCCCCCTCATCCGCTAAATGATCGATTGTTTGGCGGCGCTTTCTATCCATCAAGTCATCTTATTTGTTGCTTCACCACACGCCCCTCTTTCAAATAATAAACCATAGAAACCACCAGTTCTTTCTAAATATATTTACGCGTAGTAATCCAACGATGCAATTTAATTGTGTTGTCATGAAAATGAAATATTTGAGCAGTAGGATGCAATTCAAGCTAAAGAATATTTAATTTGGCATCTTCTAAGCCTGACTATGCCACCAAATTTAATTACCGAATTATCATTTATGTTTAAACATTTTTTAAAGAATATTGTACTAATGACCGGACTCTTAGGCGTTTTATTATTCACGCCTATTGCGTTAGGAAAAAGCTTGGACAACCTTGCCAACGCATTGGCAAAAATACGTGGCGAGGTTGAAGAACTACAGACCCAACTCGATGCACAAAAAGAAATGCATGGTAGCCGGATAACGTCGCTTTCCTCGCAACTGGCTGATTTGAGTGTGGAAGAAAGAAGGCAAAAAACAAGTATCGAGAAGCTTGAACATTCTATTGAGAAAATGACGGCAGATTCCAAGCAAGCTGAACAATCTGGCGAGGAATTAAAGCCGGTCTTGTTTGAGATCTTGGCCAACTTTAAACACCACATTCTTACTGGGTTTCCATTCAAAGTTGAAGATCGTCTCAAGGCAATTGAGGACCTGGAAAACAATCTTAACAATCATCTGGTTGATCCAAATAAGGCAGTCAATCAAACCTGGGCTTTGATAGAAGATGAGATTCGACTAAGCAAGGAAAATGGCCTTTACCAACAAACCATCTTGCTGGATGGAGAAAGAGTGTTGGTTGATATTGCCAAGCTCGGATCAGTTTTTTTGTACTTTCAAACCCGAGATAACCGAGCTGGCATGGCTAAAAAATCTAATGGAAGTTGGAAGTTTGAGACAGCTGATACTTCTAGTGATATCGCACAAATTGCAAAGTTATTTGACGCACTGAAAAAACAAATACGCCAAGGCTATTTCGAATTACCAAACCCATTAAAACAATGAAAAAAGTATTAATCCTATCGCTACTGCTGATATGGCTGACAAATCCAGTCCATGCTGCTAAAGACAGCGCGGCCACACCATCACAGGATGACACAACACCTGTGCCTACAACTAAGCCAGCAGAAACAACGGCGCCACCCAAACAACCCGCATCCAATCAGCAAGCAATCAATTTGGAAACAGCCTATAAGCGGGAATACGCTTTTTTGGAAGCGCAAAAACGAGAATTGGCCAAAAGACTGAACCAATATCAATCCGGCACAAAGAAAGAAGAACAGACACTCAGTAACAGGATCAATGTACTTGAGAGGAGTTCGATTGAGCGCTCAGCCAGAATTGACCAGCTCAATACCCAGTTGCTTGAGGCTGAGCGTACTGGAGCGGCTGTTGAGGAACGTGTTGATACGCTGGGAATAACCTATTCGCAAGCAGAAGCGGCACTCAAGAGCCATGGTATCGAAGCACCGGCATCTCTTATGGATGATGCCGGTAACGACTTGGCAAAGGTGGGGTACCTGTTTAAACAGGCACTGTCTTTGATTGAACGAATGAGTGCGATACAGACAAAAGCCGGTGTTTTTTTCCTTGAAAATGGCAAGCAAATTCAAGGAAACATCATTCAATTAGGCAACATCGCCGCGTATGGCATCAGTGAAGAAGGTAGCGGCAGCCTGGTGCCAGCGGGTGGTGGTGAATTAAAGATTTGGAAAGAACCCAGCGCAGATAGCGCGAATGCTCTGAGTAAAAACCAGCAGCCCGATCATCTAAAGCTTTTTTTGTTTGAATCTCGTACCACGGCAGTTGAAGAGTCTGCGGAGAAAACAATCATTGGCGTAATTAACTCGGGCGGCATTATTGGCTGGATTATCGTGTTGTTGGGTACCTTTGCTGCATTCCTGGTATTAATTCGTATTTATTTACTGAAATCCAATAGTTCAAATACTAAACAGTTGTCTGACCAAGTCATACAACAAGTGGCCAAGGGCGATTTAGAGGCTGCCAGAAAGACTTGTGAAAATGG
>JAJFJH010000288.1 GCA_021774155.1 Nitrosomonas sp. | reverse complement strand
TCCGTGGTCTGGTTGAGTGGTATGGGCGATGATGCAGCTCGATCAGCGGCGACGGAATTGCTGGAGCTTGGAGTAACATCTTTAGTCAGCTTTGGTATTGCAGGTGCATTAGATCCTGATTTAAAGCCGGGAGACTTGATTCTGCCAGAATCAGTCCACGCAGGAAAAATTCCGCGAGAAGGTGAAGAAGAATTGCCCTGTTATCCTGTGTCGCTTGAATGGCGTGATCGCGTAGAAGCGTTGTTACCGCCGCATTTGACAACTGTTGGTGGTACATTGACAACAAGTCCTGGGGTTTTAACGTCAGTAAAAGCAAAATTGGAGTTAGGCGCTGTCACTGGCGCGTGTGCCTACGATATGGAAAGTGCGGCAATTGCGGAGGTAGCGGCGAAATACGAGGCTCCATTTATAGCGATACGAGCAATAACTAATCCGGTTGATTTTTCGCCGCCAGATGAACTACTTCACGCTATTCAACCCGAAGGTAGTATCAAAACATTGCATTTACTATCGCTTTTATACCAGCGATCTGTCGATGTTGGCACTTTGCTACATTTGGGTAAAGAAATACGAGAAGCACGCAGAACATTAGCAGCAGTAATACGTAATGCAGACAAAGAGTTGGGAGAAATGCCGCGCACGGTAACTGTGACATGAATCCAGATGCCTGCAAGAAGGCGTTTCGTTATGTTTCTCCGAAGAAACTACTTGCTCAGCAGGAATCGCAAGGTGTATATTGCTTTTAGAACAGACGATAAGGAGTTAAGGCCGCTGCTAAAAATATACAGCGATAAAAATTAGAGGTTAATAAATCGGTGGAAGGGGCTGCCTTTTTATTTAGCTAGACACGCTGATTAAAATTAGTGGTTAGCATTGACTGTTAATTTATTACTAAGGGGAGGTGTTCGTATGACACGCAGAATTGCTCATGTCGACGATGATTCGGATATTAGAGATGCCGTTGCGCGCATTTTGATTAAAAACGGGTACGAAGTTACAGGCTATCTTACCATGCAAGATTTTATTGATTCATTGGAAGATGGCGCTAATTTGCCTGATTTGGCGATTCTTGATGTGATGGTTGAGTCTATGGATGCTGGACTCACTACTTACTCTCATATTCACAATCGATTTCCAAATATGCAAGCCATTTTCTTGACTTCTTTGGGTGACATGATTAAGCCGTATTTTGAGGATGGTGGGTATGATTGGGTATGTATTCTTGAAAAGCCCGTAGAACCCACCAGTCTATTAGCAACCATTCGTGATCGTCTAGAAAATAGTGGGTCTGCTGAAAAGTTAGCTTAAATCACGATGGCCACTTCAGAGTTTGCATGGCATCAATCTAAAGATAGAAGGACATTACCTGGGATAAGAGGCAGTGGGTTAAAACTCAGTGATAAAATTCTTGTCAGCAATATCCGCTGGTTTATTATCTTTCGCTGGGCGGTAATTGGTGCTTTAGTTATACTCAAGACTTTCGCCATCTTTGTGCCAGACACATTGATGCAAGTTGGAGTGAGAGAACACCAGAACTGGCCAATTGCTATTATATTAATACTAAGTCTGGCTAATATTTCTTATATTTATGCATTAGATCACTGTAAAACAAGTAATCTTTACTCGCCTACTATTAATTTATGGGTGCAAATTGTTATTGATTTGATTTGTTTGTCAGTTGTTGTGCATTACGTTGGTAGTACTGCCACACCCGCTTCTTTTTTCTATGTGCTACATATTGCTTTAGCTTGCATTTTCTTTTCAACAATAGAAAGTTTTCTCGTGACGGTGCTGGTATGTATCATGTACACGGTTATTTTATTACTTGAAAGTAATCTAATAATCTCAGCATCAAATACAATTATATTTGCTTCCAACTTTTCAGAAGAAAATCAGTATAGAAGCAATACGCTTTTATGGATGATCGCTTTAGATGTTTTGTTTGTGATTGTCTGGTATGTGGTTTCAAGACTATCAATTGTTGTGCGTACTCATGAGCATTACCTCGTTGACGCATACAAAAAAATCAATCAGGCGCAAGAAGAAAAAGACCAGTATGCCGTGCTAATGACGCATCAATTGAAGTCGCCGCTAGACGCTATTCGCAGTAAGATTAACCTGATTAATGCAGGTTATTGTGGCGATGCTTCAGATGAAACTAAAGAAACATTAATGAAAATAGATCGGCGTGCTAAAAGTATGTCAGGTCTTATTTTAGATCTACTTCGGTTGCAACGATTAAAAGAAACTTGCTTAGACACAGCTGCATTTGAACCGATTGATATCAATAAAACTTTGCAAAAGTGTGTTGATAAGTTAATTCCTGTTGCAAACGCAAAACAAATTGCTTTGGACATCAAAACAGATAAGTTCATTTATTATGGTATTCCAGATCAACTAGAAATTCTTCTGGAAAATATTATTTCAAATGCAATTACCTACTCTTATGACAATTCAAAAGTAGAGGTTAGGTCTAATGTCGACCAAATTAATGCGACTGCAAGTCTTACCATTACCGACTATGGTATCGGTATTGAAAGCAAAGACCTGCCAAATATTTTTAATGAGTATTTTTATTCTCCCCGAGCAGCGTTACATAATAAATCATCGAGTGGTATTGGGTTATCCATCGTAAAAATAGCAGCAGAAAATAATAAGCTACAAATTAAAGTTGCTAGTGAGCCAGGTTCTTTCACATCCTTCACAGT
>JAJFJH010000287.1 GCA_021774155.1 Nitrosomonas sp. | reverse complement strand
ATAATTTAATATAGCGTTGACCGGGTGCGTGGCTTTGTAGCCTTTGCCAGATATACCAGACGCCCGTTTGGTGAAACTTTTCCATGCCGTTGGTACATCTTTTTCTTTCCATTTAATCGGCTCATTCCATGTAGACCAATATTTTACCGTTACAACGGATGCAGTAAAAGCGGATAATTTATTTACGATAAAATCGGCCATTTCTATTTGTTGCCAACATTTAATGTGGGCTGACCAACCCAGAAATCAATTAATAAGCAGTCAAGGATAAGGTTGAAAGGATTCCTGTTGTAAATGTGAAAATGCAGGCTGATTTCCAGAATACCCATGCCAAAACTGATATTGATTGGGGCATTACTCCGTAGGTCAATATCGATTGTGTTTGCAATCTTGTCAGGTTTGTAGAAATAACAAACGAATCAACATGGTAGTTTTTCAAGTAGAAACTGAGCATATGACCAAAAGATTCGACAATCATCATTCAATCACACCTGACCGATGCCTGTATTCTCGTCAGTATTGCTTCTCCCTCACGCATAATTTCTTTAGCTTTGTTCAGGATATCTGAGTGGGTGTCCTTTAAAAATGGTAATTCATTGTGCGCAGAGACAGCAAGCGATTGATATTCTACCAACACCTGTGTTTCATCCCCTGGCCTAGCATTCAATTTAGGTGGAGGATATTTACTTTCTTTTATAGCCTGATGCAGGATGTGTGTCTCCTGCCTAATTTTCGTGACGATAGGTTCAACATTAGAAAGGCGATGCTCTAACTCTTTAAGACTTAACATGAAGTTATCGTGAGCATAACCCAGGCGTGAACTATAAGTATGCATCATCCTGGAATTGTAATCATAGTCAATTTTTGAATAGGCCTGATAACAAGTCATCGGTCGAAGAGAGGCATCTTGTTGTAATTCGGCAAGATTGTTTTCAAGATTCTTAAGAGCTGACTGCTCATCCTCCAATGCTGATTTTAAATCAGCAAGATTCCTCTTGATCCCAGTAGATTTAACCGCATTAATATCATCGGCAAGAGCATTAGCAAGATTCGTTAGGCTCTTCTTTTCTTCGTAGATCGCAGCAAGCTCTTTTTGCCACCGGCTGAGCAGCAGGTTGTAATCTCGATCAGTTATAGGTAGGAAGGTCACAGTTGACATATTTCCTGAATCAGTTGGAAACATAAGTACAACTGATTTTCCTTGCTTTCTACCATTTATTACGAGATCTTGTAAAAACCTTTCAGCAGTTAACGTAATAGCATCTCCATCGGTAGCTCCCTGCAATGGCCAGGTATTGCCTTTTGTGCTTCCATGCCTGTCCGGTGTAACAATGACTAGCGAACCGGAAACTATATTTCCAGTCTGAGTCAAACCCAGATACACAACTTCGCGTGGTTTAGAATCTGCTATATATGTGCCAGTAAATTTATTTTGGCCGTAACTGGTTGCTATGTTGCAGACTAATAAGAAACAAAGAAACGTCCTTAGTAACGTTATTTTACTCAAACCTACTTCTCTCCTGAACAATACTTGGCCTCATCTTATTCAAACCTTTTTACTTTAATTATTATTTTTTCTTGTGTTTCCTGAATTGAATTGAAGTGCAATGCTTCACTCATCGACCTTTGTTTAACTAGTCGCCCCTGAAAAAGCTTTGAATGAACAACTTTTAAAGTAATAGATCAGAATACACAAATTGCCTGTTAGCACATCCAATCCGTCTTGATCTGCATGAAGACTACATACATTAACATCCTAAAGGAATAACAAACGATCTCGCAGTACCCAGATGCTTCATAGTGAGGAACAAGCGGCGCAGCTTTTGGCTGCCCGAGTGCAACGCCTTATTTATGCCTCGGTAAAATCTCTTTTTTTCTCACGCTGAATTTGATTGCGTATTTCCTGGATTCTTTGCTCTATGAATTGCCGATGTTTTAATAACTCTACTGAATTACATAGCTGAGTAATTTTCTCGTAAAAATCTATTTTTTCCTGCAACATCGGCACAGCGCTACCACTCCAGCTTGAATGAGTTGGTTCATAGGATAAATTTTTGAAGTCATCGAACTCTTTGCTCTTATCTAAGAATGTTTCATAAAAAAGCAATTTACGTTCTAGCGGAAATCCAACAATTACAGAAAAGAGAAATCGCATATAGTCTTTGTTATTAAATTTAGCTTCAATCTCTTTGTTAAGATATTCATCTTGAATTTCTAAAATTGTATTGTTGGTCTGAGGGTTTACGCTTTTGTTGAAGAATGATTCATAATAACCGTAGCAGCGGCCTTTCTGCTCATACTCAAAAACAAAAGATGTGATTCGTTGCATAATATCCATGCAATCGTCACGCAACCAAATAAATGAATAGTCCCGGCTATCATCGTAACAACTTATGTAGTCTTTTCTGGAGAACTTATCTTTCAGATATCTATCTATAAAGGCGTGGTCGTTATTAAGAATTACTGTAAAAGTAGTTCCGTCGTAGTCCGCATGTTGTTTGACTCTATCAGCTAGTAAGTATGCGTCTTCAAGTACCGTGAAATTATCTGAAAACAATGAATTTAGTTTCTTGTTTATTTCTGTATGCGCAAATATAAAATAAATCGCATGGGCGAACTCAGGGGTGATGTTTGCCCTTTCAATAATGATTCTCACAACATTAACCACAAATCCTTTTGTTATGCTCTCATAATTTAAAAGACCGTCAGTATTATGTATTAAGTATTTGTATTCTGCTGTTTTATATAATTCATATAGCGCATCTATCTGATCTTGTTTGATGTCATCATTAGAAAGATACTGGTAGTAACTAAAAAGCCATCGTTGTTTTGATGGATATTCAACTGCAGTTATAACATCAAAAACTTTTTTTGCATCACATGAAAGTAAAAGATTAGAAACAATAACCCAAGGATTTATTGCTAAATAATCACCTTGCTCCAGGTAATGTCTGACAACTTCACATAATAGATCTGGATTTCGCTTTGACAACTCTTCCAATATAGAAATAATTCCTTGTTCAATTTGCCATTTAGAATAACCTGCAATAGTTCCTGAAATATCTAAAAGCTGATGAAGTATCTTGTCATAGTCTTCTTCAGAATATAATGCCGTGAACTTTGCTATTTTCTTCTGCTTGTATTTCCTATACGCATCATGACTAAGTTTTAACTCAACCCTTTCTAATTTATTTGTCAGGAGGTCGTAAAGCTTATACTCAGGAGTTTGAAAGCACACTATCAATTCTTCTTCTACCGGGATATTAAAACCTTTTAGCAATCCCAAATATTGTTGAACAACAATACAATGATAGAGGTTAGTTGAATCAAGCGCACTCTTGAAGAAGGGTGTCGTTAGTTTTGAGTCATGCCCAACAATTTCACTAACAGAAATATCTGAGCCAGACCGTGTATGAGAAAATAATAATTGGAGAATATATTGCTTATAATTCTTATTTTTATACAGACTGAACAGATTTATTAGAATCTTCTTACGTAGCTTGAGCAACCTATTAGAAACAACTAAATCAAATTGTATGATAGTTATACTGTGCGCTTTTCTAGATTTGGTACTCGAAAAATGGGTATGCAGATAATTTTCTGCCAAAGCAATAAACATTCTACTGAAATACTCGTTACTACCTGAATCACTATTTTCTAGTAATTTGTCAACAACAGCATGTTGGACGTAGTAATTGTAACGGTATGAGTCTGGATGAAAACCATATCTATCAATAAGGTAATGCAGAATCTTTGGCGTATCTTGTGGTTGCTTTTTGGCATATTGCAGAAAAAGATCTAAAGACATCTTAATTTGATCTTCTTCATGATGCCTAAACAGTGAGAGAGTTGATAGGAATTCAGGTAAAGATGAATTTGAATTTGCTTCAAATTTTATGTCATCAAAAATAATGTCTCGGCTGTTTATGCTATTAATCTTATCCTGAATATAGATTAACGTCTCAGTTGGTTTTAAAAACCAAAACACATCAATCAATTGCAGAAAATCACCCTCACTCCTTTCCTGTATTACTCCCCACGCGTTATTAACTGCAGGCTCCATAATTTTCTTAATTTCATCAAAACTGAAGGTGTTAAGTATTGGATTTACGGCGTCTATGAGTCGTTGCTTATATTGCGGGAATAAATCATTTATCAGTACGGAGAAACCAATCAGTTTGTCCTTGAAAAATACCAGATAGAAAAGATAGGTAGATAGAACTTGGTCAGATATTTTGACCACCTCATTTTCAAACATATCCAAAACTTCCATATCATGAAGTTTCTTTGATGCCTCCCAAAAATCTTCGTTAGAGATGTCGAATATCTTTTTAATATCAGACATCAGGCTATCATTTGTCCTATCGATATCTCTAAAAAACGCGACGATTCCAGCAACTTTTAAAATTTCTCTATCTTCTAGGCCATCAAGATCAGATTTTATTGATGAGTAATATTTGTCATATAACTGTGAAACATCTCTTATACTTTCAAGCGTATTACTATCTTTGGCAACTTGTGCAGCCATTACTGCTATACGGGGGTTCCCTTGAGCAATTTCTGCTATCCTATCCAAATATTGATGATTATTAATCTCAAACTCATCTTGCAGGAGTTTTTTAATTTCTTCGTCGGTAAATGGCTCTATGGTTATCTCTGCATCACTACCTATAGGCTGGCAAATATCTCTAATTTTATCTAAAGCGTAATCTCTAACGGTTACGATAATTTTAAAATTCTGATTGCTACGTTTTGTTTGTAATAACTGAACAACATACTGAAAACCACTAACGCGATTAGCATCGTCTATAAAAATAAGAAAATCACCAGAATCAGAAAAATATGATTTAATATCCTCAAATAAGTCAATCCCTTGATTGAATATACAATAGGCTTTGTATGTATTATTCGCTTCTTTGAATTGCCTATAACATTCAATAGCAATTCTTGATTTCCCTACTCCTGCTTGCCCTGAAATAATTACCAGGCTGTTATCTTTGATCAATGTAAGTATGTTATTTTTCTCATCTTCCCTAAAGTGAAATTCAGTTTGTAGTGTTGTGGCTAATTTGTTCCTTCCGTATAGAGATATAAATAAATCCAGAGGAATAATTTGTCCGGTGTCCACCTCAATGCCAAGATAATCTTTAGAAATGCTAGGGTACTTCTCCAATAAGTCATATGAAATAGCTCCCAAACCAAACAGATTTAAATTCACTCCTTCTTTTTCACATTGCACTCGTAATTTTTCAATGTTTCCCGCAGATAATTCCGATGTGTAACACAACACAATTTCTTTTATTTTAGATATTGTTATGCCTGTTTTGTTTTCATCGAGACACTTTTCTATATCGTCAGAAAATTTTCTATATACCTTATTTTTTGAAAACGTTGCATATTCAACAAATACATACTTTCCATCACTTGTTGGTATTAAGGTGTCTGGAGTTCCTGTTCTTACTTTATTGCTGCCAGCAACAGAACCGATAGGATTGATTTTCGGATAACCTTTTCTTAATAAATAAGAATCAGCCAGTTTCTGAAATGCACCACCGTCTAGTTCCTTCAATGCATTTTGAATTTGGTTTATTTTTGCCATTATCTCTTTATAAACGTATCCGGTGATTTATCCGCAGCAACAAGTAATTATGAGGTTTCCATATTTTAGTATTAATTGCAATGAAATTATTAAGTTAGTCGTAGCCTCCAACTGCGTGTCATCCTAAAATGGCACGATATGTAGTTTTGCAGATCATGACAATGCTAAGCTATGTCATTTTGTTTGGTCAGTCTGGGTTATCAACTTTGGTAAACTTATCTAGTTTCATAGTATAAGTAATATTATTTGCTTATTTCAGAAAGTATTGAACCAAATTCAGACTTTTACACGTTATTTAATCACCATAAACCTGTCTTTTTTATATGCGACTTACTTTGGTTAATGGAAGGGGGTTTGACGAGTATAACCATAACTTCTCTGTACTTCGACACAGCATTAAACATTCATCATTGAAAAAGCTTCTAATATTTTCCTTCGTGTTTTAGGGTTTGGCTTTGCCCCATTAATAATGTCATACAACGTCCGCCGAGGAATTCCAGTCACCCGAACCCATTCTTTCATAGGCCGTTGCTTGAGTAGTTCCGCTAAACCTGTACGCTGATATTCTGCCGCATCCTCATAATCAAGAATACCTTCACTGGCTTCGCTTATATCATCCTTGATGCGATGCGTTTCCTTACCGATAAAAACCTGCTCAATAATCTGCAAGTGCCGATGTTCTAGCCGTCCAATGCCTTTTGGATTTTCCGCTTTAGCTTCCGGATGCGAGAAGTAATGCATCACGCATTCAGCCAGTGTTTTATGTTCAATACTTACTAATTCATTATTGTCCATTCGCCGAATCTGTCCGCGAATGGTGTTAAAAGTAGTTCCATAGGAAGTATAAAAAGCTACGCCCTTTAAGTCATTCACATCAGCTTTTAAAGATGGCTGTGATAATTCTAATTGAGTGATGTTGAACGTATTCCGCCAAATCAGTTCGACCTTATTCAGAGATGGCAACATCGTCATAAACGAAAAAGGACGGATACCGAAAATATCTTTAAACCGTTTCATTAATCCGGCTGTGGAAACTGTCACGCGGGTGAGCGCAGGCTCAGCCAAGAATGGCAAAGCAGCGACAGCTATCCGCGTTTCTCCCTGTTCAAATTGCTCAATAGCGCTATACCACAAATCATACATCCACCGATGACCGCCAAGTTTGTAGACGTTATCACAGGGTTCCGGTGTTGCGGATTCGTAGGCAGCCGGTTTCATCCAGCCGCCAGTGCCATGAGAAGAAAATTTCCTCAACCGATAGCCTTTGTCAGTTCGGTTATACATCACATAACGTTTAGCAGATATTCCAATACAATATAATGCTTCAGGCTGTTTATTGAAGTAATTGGCATCCTCCATTTTTAAAAGCTCAGGCTGGTTGCTATAAGGTGATAGCGGCTTGAAGGCATCGCAAATTTCCTTAACTTTTACCTGGAAGACATCACGTTCTAAGCCTTCAGGCCGGGCAAAGGCCATCGAATCCGTGTCGCAAAATACATAATCAATCCCACGATCAGCAGCCAATTTTTCAGCCATCGCCAACAATAAACGCCCGGCTGCAGGTATTAAAGCCCCACATGGCCCCATGAAGTAAGGCCCAGGTTCTTCCACATGCTTGGTTTTTCTCTCTGAACATTGATCAGCAAAAACACGGACAGGAACTCGTTTATTAATGCTGTCATCAGGGTTGATCTCGACCAATACGCCGTAACTAGTCGAATTGGCGATCAATTTAAGTGCTTGTTGAAAGCCTTCCAGATAAAGAAACTCAGACTCATTTGGGTTAAGGTTTTTCATCTGCTTCTTGATATCTGTCCGCATCTCGATGACACGAGTAAACAAATCGTCTTTTTCCAAATCGATAGAAAAACGTTCGTCACCAAACAGTCGCCATACTTTGGTTTTGATGCGCCCTTGAGGTCTCAGCTTAAACGCATCGACAATATTGGGTATTTTCCCCGTTAACAGTTTCGAGGCCAATATATCGGCCAGGCTGTACCAAACGGCTGGCCCAGAATCTACATAATTCAATCCAATATTGGTTGCTGCGCTTTGCCCCCCGTAAGTGGTGCGAACTGGTAACAAGTCGCAATCGGGTATTATTTTGACGAAGCAGCGTAGCAGCGGCCAAGCATTTTTCAACAACAAATTGTTAAGGGTTAAGCTATCTAACAAGTGTTGCGCTTCTTCAAGGCATGGCTGCACTTCAATCTTTTCTGCAAGTAACAACTCTTGGATGTTCATCAGCGCATTAACTGTCGGATATTCGCTGGTGAAATCTGTATAAATTACTTCCGTTGGTTGCAAACGGATGCGAATTTCGGTTCGCCCGCCATAGTAGGCCGTCATTGCTTGGCCGATAGCTGCTCTTGGAAATACTGCGTGTTGCTTTAAAAACGGAGGAATACCTAAGTCATGGAGATAAGCTTTACCAATGGATGCCTCAGAAAAAATCTTCCAAGGTTCTTTTGTTAGACCATGCTGCCGATAAACTTCGCGTTCGGCTTGATATAAAGCCCAAGTGGCTGTCACGTCTTGAAGTGCATAGCTTAAGTAAGTTTTGGTCAAACGAGCACCATGATTGACATCTCCTTCCATTTTGCTTGTGTGAGCCTTGAAGCGCTTGCCCATAGCTACCAGAGACCCACCACCTGGCCCAAGTAATGCACGCCCAAAAGTTGCAGTATCTAGAAACCGCCCTCGGTAACGATTTATCCTTCCACTTGGCTTTCGTTGCGTACGAAAATCGAACAGGGCTTTTTTTCCACCTAAAGATTTTACGCGTACCGGCGGATGATCGAAGCAGGAGTCATCATTGCGGCAATTGCAAAGCGTCAGCCAAAAGCCACCGTAGAATTTACCTTTCGCTTCACCCCAGCATGTCGATAGTCGTGACAGATCAAATGGAAGATTGTGACCAATGCACAAGGCTTGTCGTTTATAGACCCACGGATAAAAGACTTTACGAATAAAATCTGCTTTCTCGTAGACTTTGAGATTGTGCTGGGTAGCAAATTGCAGCAATATTGAAAGCTCGTGACCGTTGACCTCAACGGGGTTATAAAAAATGCCTATTTCTTTTTGTTGATCCAGTGCTTCTCGGGTCAATTGTTTATTACGATAAAGCCAGACTCTTGTTTCTGGGTCGATGCCGTAAATAGCATAAATTCCAAAACGAAATGCTTGCTGGTTATCTGTAGTCGTCTCGGTATCGAACACCAGACAATGCCCTTCATACGGGAGGCCGATTTCCAGAATAACTTGAGCTTCGGCGGTCAATTTCCGAGGCTTGTGCTTCCTTCGAGTCATTTGTTTATTTTTAAATGTATCGTTCTTTGTTTTATCGATTTTTTCAATGAAACAACGAAGATATTGCGATACAGGTTTGGAGTCATTATTGATATCGTTTTGCATGATTTGTGCTGCCTATAGGTTTGATGGTTGATGTTCGGAATGTTTCTGCAGCTAATGCCAAGATGACAACAAGCAATATGACTTTGAATTGAATGCCCATCACTAAAACAGTTTTCTGGGTAATCTCAGTCATTGTTTCCTTGCATTGCCTGCTGAATAGTTCGTAAGGCATTGCCGAAGCGCTGGATAGGACGCAATAATCCAACCCGCCAAATATTAGAAATATGGGGCATCGCACGCCACGCCACAAATCAGGCCATTCATACTGACGACGAGACAACATTGCATGGCAGTTAAGGCATATCGGAACAGTAAAGGAAGCATTTTTTCTACCAGCCAGATGATGTTTCTCCAGCGGCAAATGATCACGTCGGCATAACCAGCATGTACCCTTGATATGCTTTTTATCAGCACAGTTATGACAAAGGCCTACTTCTGATTTACGTAAGGTGGCTTTTCTATATTCATCGCACTGTTTACAGCTGGCATAATCAGGCTGCATGATTTAGTACCCGGAAAGCTCGTTGATCGGAAGCGAATGAGCGTTCATATTCATCACGGTCTGCATCACTCATTTGGTCAAAAATGGAAATCAGATCGTCGACAGAAGTCAGCAAGCGATAGGTATTGCCATTCATATCAAACACCGTTAAATTGGTGAAGCCATCAAGTGCCGATGTGTCTCCCATATATGCAACACGTGTGGCGTTCCAATAACGACCGATTAGACTGGCATTTTTTCTATCGAGTGGAATATCCTTCAACAATTTCCCATCTTTAGTAAGGATAGGAAAATGGGCGTTACTTTGGATTTTCCAGCTCTTTTTGCCCGTGATTCGATGCAATATGTGACGCTCGACATCAAGGTTCTTGATGGTTGTCGGAGAAATGTGTGCGTCTTTTGATGCTTTCGATAAGGACTTTCCCGATGCAATTCCATTGATTGCTTGATAGAAACGTTCAAGGGTTGTTTTGCGAGTGTTGTCGATAACGCCCGTGCGTTTCAGATCTGAAACCTTGGCTTCATTCTTACGTGCATGGCCTCTTGCTTGTGCAATCGACAATCCTCTTTCTTTTGCTAACTGTATCCGGCGCTGATACTCGGCTTTGTAGTCGCGTGTCTTAGATGACATAACTTATTCATCCTTGAGGCTTGTTGATACCGATTTGTCATCGACAAATAATGTTTGTCGGAGCGCCTCACGTACCAATGCGCTGCGATTGATGCCGCGTTCTTGGGCTATTTGGGTTAAACGGTCTATCCAGTTTATGGGCAAAACTACTGGCAAAGAAATAGAACGTTGATTTGAGAAAGTAGTTTTCGACATAATAATCTCCAATAATAAAAACATAACTAATTAATTAACTTGATATAATGTTTATAATTATTTGTCTTTTAGAGATCGCTGTCTAACGCAGAAATATATAATTAATGTAAATCTGAAAAAAATTGATGGAAACATTAATAACTACATCTGAACTGATTGAAGAAACCAAGAAGCTGATAGGTAAAGCTGGAATACCGGTTAGTCACATAAACTGCGATAAGCTTCTACTTTGGAAGCGTGAAGGCTTATTACCCGAACCGAAACGGTGTAGTGCTGGGCCGGGTAAGCGTCAGCCAAGTCTGTGGGATAGAAGCTGTATCGATCGATTGCAGATAATTGCTAATTGTGTAAAGAAAAAAAGGCTAAGCCGTAAAACTGCAGAACAGGCTTTGATTGCTGCCGGATTTTTGATTAAAGGGAATCTGCTGAAGAAGCACCTTATTGAAGCTTGTGAGCAAATGTCAGTTGAATTGAAAAAGCAGCAGAGAGGTGAAAGTACAGATGTAGTTGATCGAGCTTCAAATTTGGAGCGCTCAACCAGAGACCGGATGTCAGCTCACGATGAATTAGTTAAGTTAATTTTTACCAGTTGCCGCTTGGGTTATACAGATTTGAGTGTAGAAAAAGAGAAAAAAGAGAAAAGTTTTAAATCAATCGCTGCCCTTGCCAGTTTCTTCCGTCCGGATGCCTTGCAAGAGTTGATCAAGAACAGTCATTCAAAACAATTTGAAGAAGCATATCAAAATTCAGATATGGTTTGTTCTGAAAGTTTAATCGCGGGTGTCTTTGATCTGATGTATGGGCAAATCAATAAAACACATATACCCGGCTTGGTTGATAATCCCTACATTGATAGCCTATTAAAAAAACTTGAACCAAAACCATCAGGTAAGCTGCGGAGTGGCAAATCCCATCCTTATTCAAAAGACAAGGTGCAATACTATGCGCATTTAATTGCTACCCTTTGTTATCTTGTCTACAACAAACAAAAAGAAGAATTTCAGACATTGTTCATGCAATCCATAATTGAGATTCTAATGTGGTCTAAATTATCTGTTCCAGAAAACATTAAAAATTTACTGAACAGCGAACAGGAGGAAATGAATGCATTATTTAATCTGCCCTCAATGCAAAAGTGAATTTGCCACAAACAATAAGCGGGCAAAATATTGCTCAAAACCCTGTTCTAACAGAGGCAGAGCGTTTATAAAACAACTTCCAACTACGATCTTAACTACTCAGGATGATGATTCTTGCCATATTGATAATGTGTCTTCAATTGCCGGGTACAAAGATTCGCCTTCTGTATTAAATGACCATCATCCAGTTGAAGTAAACCTAATAGACAGTTCCCCGGCTTTCATTCAGTTTCCACTCAACGGTGCAGAGTACGCCAATTCAGGCAAACGATGGGCAGGTAAAGTTAAGGAAAAAGATGTTATTACTTTGGCTGGAAATGGGTGCAGCCTAAAGGTGGATAAGGGGCAATTGGTTTTAAGATCGGGATATGGTTGTTCAACAGTACCAGACCGGGAAAGACGGTTAACCCGTGGTGTTCATTCAATCCGGGCGATTATCGTCTTGAACACCACTGGCAACCTATCCACAGCAGCCATTCAGTGGTGTACCGATCAGCGTATTGCCCTTTATGTTCTAGATCGGGATACCAATCTAACAGCCTTGACTCACCCACCTGCACCCCACGCCATATCACTGAGGCGGTTGCAATATACTGTAGAGCCTCTTTCGTTGGCAACTGAGATTTTGAACTGTAAACTTGAGGCTTGTATTCGTAGCAAACCGGAATTGGCCGAAACATTTATTGCTTTTACTAAACTTATAGCTAGAGCAGAAACATTAGAAACACTGCGTCTATTCGAAGCTCGTGCAGCCCTAGCTTATTGGTCTACATGGAATGAGCCGATTAAATGGAAAGAAAAAGATGTACCAACGGCATGGAAAAGTTTCACCAAACGGGCGTCTGGTATATCTGGCAAAGGCTACAAAGCCACGCACCCGGTCAACGCTATATTAAATTAT
>JAJFJH010000286.1 GCA_021774155.1 Nitrosomonas sp. | reverse complement strand
CTAATGCAAAAGGAAAACTCGTGGCAAACCCCCACCCAAGTCTGTGTGGGTTCATATAGCCAATCCATGACCATAAAAGAACGCCAAAATGAGGGTTTTTAAATACCATAGGTAAAATCCCAAAGACAATAGCCGTGACGAGTATATCTCTCACGAAAGGTGCCCTAGAATCATTGATACTCTTTTTGTCATGTTAACTGGCCTCATAGTCTTTTTTAATGTACTTCTACATATGCGCTTCATGTGCAAGAATACCCCATTCATAGCGTCTCCCTCATAATGCATGGCGTTGTTGTCAAGCCTTTCAATAAAATGACTATTGTGACGGCTTTGCGGTGCCCAGTCATGCACCATGAGTAAAACACTCTAATTGAGGTATTCTTGAACATGAAGCGTATAGTAGTTCATTTTCTAGCAGAGGCAATTTGATCAGAAAGGGTAATTCTTGTCTCATATTTAAACATAGATAACAATATTTGTTTTTCATGGTTGGGAAGGCTGGGGGAAGATTTAAGCCGTTAGACGTTGCCTACAATAATATCCAATATAATAATTGCAATATTATCTTGTGCTACGTAGTATTTGCCCTGAGTATTAGAATTCCTATTGTACTCATTTTAATAAGCGTTTTTTTGTAACATTTTTGTGTTTTGAATTCGTCTTAGGAGAAAAATTATGTTTAATAAAAAGTATCTGTTTTCAATTGTTATTGCTTCAGCTTTTATTGTCTCAACATCGGTGAATGCTGCCGACGGCGAGCATAGCGATCATGATGACCATCATGGAGAGATGAAATCTAATGATGGTCATAAGTCCCATAGTAAATGTAATAAGACGTCCAAAATGGATGTTGATAACGATGGAAAAATTAGTTTAAAAGAGTTCATGCATCACCAACGCAAAATGTTTGATAAAAAAGATATTAATAATGATCACTTCATTGATGAAGATGAAATGGCGAAAATGATAAAGCATAAGCGCGATCATGACGATAAGCGCGAACACAAGAACGATGATGACCATGGTCACGATCATTAATAATTGACAGCAAAATAATAAGAGCAACACGATGAATGATTGTTTTGGGCTGATTCTCAATATGGCTTGACTATTTAGCTGAGAGTCAGTCAATTAACTCAAAGTACCCATTGAAATTTATTCACGCTGCAGATATTCATCTGGACAGCCCACTCACAGGGTTAGCATCCTATCCTGGTGTTCCCGCTGATCTTTTACGCGCCGCAACACGAGACGCATTTACCAATTTAGTCGATGCCGCAATAGAAGAAGCGGTTGATTTTGTGATTATAGCGGGTGATTTGTACGATGGGTCATGGAAAGATTACAACACAGGTTTACATTTCTGCCATGAAATGGGCCGGTTAAATAAAGTTGATATCCCGGTTTATTTACTGTTTGGCAATCATGATGCTGAAAGTGAGATGACCAAGAAGCTGGTGTTACCGTCGAATGTTCACCAATTTGATTCTCGTAAAGCCACGACCTTTCTCATTGAAGCACATCACGCCGCGCTTCATGGTCGAAGCTTTAAAGACAAAGCCACGACAGAGAATTTGGTGCCAGGCTATCCTGATGTGATTGATGGATGGTTTAATATCGGTGTACTGCATACCGCTCTCGAAGGCAACTCAAAGCATGCCAATTATGCACCCTGTTCAATCGCGGAGTTATCGACAAAAGGCTATGATTATTGGGCATTAGGGCATGTCCATGAATATACCGTGATACAGCAAGACCCCTGTTGGATTATTTTTCCAGGCAATCTGCAAGGCCGCCATATTCGTGAAACAGGGGCTAAGGGTGCGGTGATTGTGAGTGCAGATGGAACCGGTATTTTGTCTGTCGAGCGACTAATGACCGATGTTTTGCGGTGGTATGTCGTTAATGTTGATGTGAGTAATGCAGCAAACATAGGTGACATCGTGCGATTAGTCGGCCGGAGTTTTGGGCGATTAGTCGCAGACAATAGCGACAATAAGCCGATGATGGCGCGTGTTATCCTGACGGGAAAGACGGCAGCTCATGGTGAATTGTTTGGAATGTCGGCTCATTTACATGCGGAAGTTCTTGGCCAAGCAGCAGCTATCGGCGTTGGCCAGCTCTGGATTGAAAAAGTCGTTGATAAAACTCAGTCCTTGCTGACTGCAGCAGAAATCAAAGCACGTTCAGATGCCATCGCTGATTTGCAAGTTTTATTAGAAGATGCGCCACATGATGCATTGTTACTGAAAGACATAGAAAAAGAGCTGCAGCAGATGGTAGGAAAAATGCCCCCTGAGTTGCTGGCGGAAGTGGCTGCATTTAAAGATATTCGTAATGGTGAGCTTGTTCCTTTAATAACATCATCGTCTTCTGAATTAGTTAATTATTTGTCTAGAACGGGTCAGAGCTAGGTCTGATGCGGATTAATCAACTTAATCTACTGCGTTATGGGAAATTCACCGACCATTCAATTTCTCTACCTCAATCAAAGCAGGATTTTCATTTAATTATCGGACCAAATGAAGCTGGAAAATCCACCGTTCGCAGTGCAATTTTAGATTTATTCTTTGGGATAGAAGCACGCTCTGCCTATAATTTTTTACACGAATATCCCGATATGAAACTGGGCGCTTTAATTCAGCAGGAAGAGAATTTACTCGAATTTCAGCGTACCAAAGCAACGAAACAATCTTTGTTTGATTTGCAAGATACACCGCTTTTAAATGATGCATTGCAACCATTTTTGGGCGTAACCGATCGTGGCTATTTTGACCAAATGTTTGGTTTAAACCACGACAAACTCGTAACTGGCGGCAATGAAATATTAGATGCTTCAAATGATATCGGACAAATACTGTTTCAAACTGCAGCCGGAATTGATGGCTTAGGTGAGGCGCGTGCAGCATTACAAGCTGAAGCTGATAAACTTTGGTCAGATCGCAAATCAAAAGATCGCGCTTATTATGTGGCGTTGGACGAGTTTAATGAGGCAAAAGCAGAATTAAAACGCGCAACGGTTAGAACAAAAGATTGGGTAGAGGCACAGGCGCGCGTTCAACGACTGGAAGAAGCGCTTGAGAAATCTAGAATTGAATATAAAAACTTGGCGGTGCAACGTAATCGTCTGGAAAGGGTTCGCCGTGTTGCTGGCATATTAAAAGTGCTGCAAGAAAAAGAACTGGCTTTAGAAAAACTGGGTAACGTCATTATTTTGCCAGTAGATACCGAAAAACAGTTCAATAAAATGGTACAAGTATTAGCCAATGCCGATCTTGAATATACGGTATATAAAGATCATGTTGAAAAGATTCAAAGTCATCTGGCTGACATTCAGCCAGATGAAAATTTAGTTAAGTTTGCCACTGAGATTCAAGTGTTAGCTGAGCAACAGCCGCTTATTCGTAAAAACAAGACTGATATTATCAAGCATCAAGAAGCCGTGAAAAGTCGTCAACAGCAGATAAAAGGTTTGGTGCGGCAGTTAGGTTGGTCGGTGGAAGGTGAGCAAAAATTAGCCGGTCGCATACCCACATTACCCATTAGAATCACCATTGCATCGCTATTGAAGCGCCATGATGCATTGAATCATGCCTTTCTTTCATCAAAACAAGCCGCTGCTGATAAAGCCAAAGAGATTGAGTCGTTGGATGACCAAATCGCATCGTTGCCAATGGCAACGATTTCCGCAGAACTTCGTGCTGCACTGACCGCCGCCCAGAATTTGGGCGATGTAAATTCGCGTACCAAGCAGCTTGAAGAGCAGCTTATCAAGGCAAATAATGTACTAAAAAAAGAGCAAGCGAGTTTGGGGCGATGGAATTTGGGGGTTGATGAATTACGCAACCTTGTATTGCCAACAACCACCACGATTGCAAGCTTTCACAAGCGGTTGACGAATGGTGAGTCGACTGTCAGACAATTATCCACGCAGCTTGAAGAAAGTGCTGAAGTGATTCTGACAAAAGAGTTTGAGATTACACAATATCGTCAAGCACATCAGACAGTGACATTTGAGGAAGTTGCGGCCTCACGTGAGGCGCGAGATGCTGTTTGGGTGTCTATTAAAACCGGGGTGGCATCTTTGCAGGAAATGGCCGTAGCCTATGAAGTCAAGGTCGATGATGCAGACTCAATTGCAGATAAACGCTACGAAAAGGCGCAAGAAGCCAGTACGTTACAGTCAAAATTGCATCACTTTGAGGAATTGAAACAACGACAAACAGTGCTTCAGGAACGACTAAAAACGAATCAAGCAGAATTGTTAACAGTCTTAAAAGAGTGGATGACGATCATCAATGAAATGCAACTTCCGGCGATACCGTTACCCGAAATTGATTATTGGTTACAAGCAAGAGAGAAGGTAATTGTTGCGTCAAATAACGCCGAGGAAACACATCAGACATTTACACGGTGGCAACGTGAAACTGAAGAAGCCAAAGAAGCTTTGCTGAGCTGCTTTAAGGAGAATGAAGTTGAAGCGAATGAGGCGATGTCTTTATCTACACTCATTATTATGGCTGCGGATGCAAAAGAAAGTGCTGTGCATAGGCAGGCGCGACGAGATGAACTTACTAAACAGCGTGAAACGGCAGTTGCTGCAATGACGACGCTCAATGAAAAAGCAACGATGGCCCAGGACGAATTAGTGCACTGGCAAACAGCTTGGCATGAAAACCTTGATGTGGTTGGCATCAAGCGTGAGTCAGAAATTAGTGTCGTCGAAGGTATACTCAGTTTGTTTAATGAAATAGACAAAACGTTAAATGAGCTCGATGAGCTACAAGAAAAACAGATTAAACCCATGCAAATGGATCTCGATAATTTCGAGAAAGAAGTCGCCTCGCTCAAGACAAACCTCGCGCCTGATTTGGATGGGCAGTCATCGTCGGGCATTGTAAAAGAGCTGGTTGATCGTTTAGAGAGGACAAAGTCAGATCATAAGGAGCAAAATCGGCTTAAACAAGAACAAATTGGCTTAGAACAAAAGCAGGACGAGATCTCGATTAAAGTTGATAAAGCGACACGTGAGATTCAAGCGCTCTGGCAGCTGGCAAAAGTTAATTCAAATGAAGCACTCCAAGATATCATTATGCATTCAAATGAATATCGAATTTTAAATGAAGCCATTGCGGCACTTAATAAAGAACTTGAGGAAAAGGGCGATGGCCTAACACACGCCCAGCTCATGACTGAATATGAAGCGACAAACATAGCGGAAATAAAAACAAGTCAAGAAATATTAGAACAGAAACAACAGGACATACAGCAACAGCAAAACGCCTTATCAGCTGATCTCGCTACAGCAAAAGCCGCGTTTTCAGAAATAGCCGGACAAGACGACGCTATGCGAGCAGAATCTATACGCCAAGAAGCATTGGCCAAAATGGTTGATGTCACCGCGCGATATATTAAGGTTTCTACCGCCAGTAAATTATTACAATGGGCGATTAATCGTTACCGCGAAACAAAGCAAGGCCCCATGCTAACACGAACAAGCCAGCTTTTTACGGGACTTACACTGGGATCATTCCAAAAACTTGTGGTTGATTTTGACGAGCAGCCATTGACGCTAAAAGGTCAGAGAGATAATGGAAAAACAGTCAATATTTCCGGCATGAGCGACGGCACCCGAGACCAGCTCTACCTCGCACTCAGACTCGCCGCACTCGAATTGCATTTTGAACAGTCGCAATCATTGCCTTTTATTGCGGACGATTTATTTATTAACTTTGACGACGCACGCGCTAAAGCAGGGCTTGAAGCCTTGGTAAATCTATCAGAAAAAACCCAAATTATCTTTCTAAGTCACCACGATCATATAGTGTCCATTGTTCAGGCGGTATTTGGTAAGCAAGTAAACATTGTACGTTTGTGAGATTGGTTTACCGTTTAAGCTTTCAGTGCTCAGAAATCGCTTTGCTTCCGTAGATAAATATTAGTCAATATCTTAGTTGTTATTATTGCTATATCAAAATAACCACTTAATTATCAAATATCAATCGTGATATTGTACGCTGTTAATGCTGGTCACTATGCCGTTATCTAGAGTCTCCTCAGAAACTCAGTAAAGTTCGCGGATACAGTTTGAACTTTTCTCTGAGATTTTGAAAACTATTTAAGCTGCATCTAAACCTTAAGAAGGTATATTTATAGCCGCACGTACAAAGCCAAATAAAAACCTTCAACGACATCTTCAGGTTCATAACCACCCAATCGAAATTTAGTGGGTGGATTCAGGTTGTTAGTGGTGCAAAAATGACGGCAGCTCTTTTGGATCGAATCACTCACCATTGTGACATCGTCGAAACAAGCAATAATCTTACCGATTCAAGCATCGAAAAAAATGTATAAAAACCGATTAACCAACTAAACCAAGTGGAAAGTTTTCGATGCCGATTGACAATCTAGCAACCCATCGTCAATGCTTACATATTATCGCAAATTATTGAGTGCTTTCGAGTGCTTTCCGACAGACCCAACTTATATTCTTAGAGGCATCCTAAATGAGACAATTTTTATTGTCTCTTTCTAGAGACAATTATAGGTTAGTATAAAACAATGTGCTGGCCTACGGTACTAAATGTAATTAAATAATTGGCGACGGTTTATTTGTTTGAAACTTATAAGTAATATAATTAATTCATTGATTATTAATTATAACTGAACCGCTGCCGGCTGAAGTCAGCTTTGTTTAATAAGCCTGCTCCGTAGAAAGCGGCGTTTTTTACCGATATCAGTCATAAGTCGATACTAGGGCAGGAGGGATTGGCACGAATATTGCATTTATATTTCTAGGTTAGGTTGATGCTTTGTTTAGTTTGGAGTTTAAACAGCTATCTACTAATTCAAATAGTTATTAACTATGACAAGTTTTCGAACGATTTTCCAACCACTTTTAGTCATGTTAACTCCAGTGTTTGTTTCACCTGCTGTGCTTGCAAAGGATCAGAACTCTAGTTTAAGGCAGCTAATGCAGAGATTAATCAACCGACATAGAGTGTTATACGGTTTTATTAGTTTATTCAATGCCTTATCGTATTTCGAACTTACGATCATTGTCGACTTGAATACAAATTGAGTTCAATGGCAATACGGTCGATTTATCTGAGTTCGATTAACACGCCATGTTAGGGCTTAATTTAATCTTGGGTTGTCCCGTTAATGGGAGCCATCCAGTTATTGTAAAATATTATTACTAAACTATCTGAAATGAAATTATCACTGAATATAAACAGACCCCATTTTAAACCAAGAATTAGGGCGCTTTTACCCGCGAATAATGAATTAAGGTTCGCCAGCAATATCCGATGTTATACCTGTAACTGACAAAGGCGTCTCATTGTGAAGTGGGGACGCAAAGCTACCAGTCTTAGCACTAGTGCTAAGACAGTGGGATCGTCAGGAAAAGAAAATATCAAGTAACTCTCCTTGTTCTATTTCCGCACTCAACAAACCTGTTGATAAAACCCATCGGTATCCAGAGCTTAGTTTACCTATGCTTTTATTTTTTTTAAAAATGAAACTTACATAACTAGCTGAATTAGAAAGGCGACTAATTTTTTAAATTGATACAATAACTACAGAGGTAAGAAAATGAAGAGATTGTTATTATTAGTTATATGCATCTTTATAACTTCATCAGTGGTGTATGCAGCAAAAATACACCACCCAGCAGTCATATTGGAAGACGAGCAGGAATTACCCGATACAGATAGTGACGATCAGGAATTACTCGATACAGATAGTGTGCCAAATTTTGCAGCTAATCCAACGGTCGTTTCAAAACAAAGTGGCTATTGGTTTGATGTTTCCACCTGGTCTGATGGAAGGGTGCCTGGAATTAATGATGTTGTTAAAATAGCGCAGGGACATGCCGTTAACTATAATGGCATCAGTAACAATGCTTTGGCTGCTCTGGGTATTGAGGGAACTCTTACGTTTGACACGATCGTAAATAGCCGAATCAAGGTAGGCACCATTTTGGTCTATCGTGAAGGAAAGCTGGATGTAGGGACTCAATCAAACCCAATATCAGAAAATACAAATGTCGAAATAATTATTGCCAACAGACCTCTTGCTACTTTCGGCCCGGACTCAATAACAGGGGCTTACGATCCATTACAGTTTGGAACTGGCTTGGTTGTTTTCGGCGAAGTTAACATACATGGTGAGGCAATGACTCCAACCTGGATGAGGTTGTCAGTAGAGCCTAAAGCTGGCGATAATATACTAACTCTTGAGTCTGCTCCTTCTGGTTGGTCAGTAGGAGATAAATTAGTGCTACCGGATACACGACAGACTCCCATAATTGGTATCCGTTCTGGGGAAACACCAAAGCCGATTGATCTTCAGTTAGAGGAACTTTATATTTCTGCAATCTCAGAAAATACTATTACTTTAAATAAAGCTCTTACCTATGATCATTTGGGAGCTTATGATACAGATGGAAATCTGATGGTGTTACCTCATATTGGAAATTTGACGAGAAATGTCATCATCCGTTCTGAAGACCCAAATGGCGTTAGAGGACATGTATTGTTTACAGAAAGGGCTAAGGTTGATGTTAGATATGTTTCGTTTATTGGAATGGGGCGTACCACCGCAGAGCCTCTGAACAACACAGAAATGAAGGACGGCGTAGCTACTCGTATTGGTACAAACCAAATAGGACGTTACCCTATACATTTTCACCATTTTATGGGACCTGTAAACGACACGAATACAGGCTACCAGTTTGTTGTAGCTGGAATTAGTGTTGAAGATGGAGCAAAGTGGGGAATTGCGGTTCATAATTCACACTTTGGGCTTATTGACAATAACGTTGTTTATAACGTTGAAGGTGCTGGAATAATGACCGAAGAAGGAAATGAGCGTGAAAACGTGTTCAGTAACAACTTCGTGGTCAAAGTTGGCACTATGATAGAAAGTATGTATAAACCTCGTTATGGCGGAGTGGCTGGGGACGGCCGACCTTTAGGTTTTGGTGACTATGGATATGAAGGGTCTGGATTATGGTTTGTTGGTCTTGATAACTATGTAACAGGTAATGTAGCGGCTAACTCAGCGTTTGCTGGGCTAATGTATAACGCGCGCTCTCGTGGTTTTGGGATAAATGAACCAAATATGCCAAAATTTAGAGGGGCAGATATAGGTAACTCTGCTCATTGGGTACACAATAGGAATGCTAATGTACCAGCTCCATCAGTCAGGCTGTCTAAGAATAATGAAGCTTATGCAAACGGTGAGGGAGCGTGGGTGAGTTTTTCTACTGTAGTAGGTCACATAACTGATTTAAGGCTGTGGCATAACAAACAAATAGGACTTTATTCACAAAGGAACATATCGGCTTCCTATAGTAACGTCACTATTATTAATGATCAGAAAGTATCAAATAAGAACCAGTTCCAAAACATTGGGGTAAGCTTGTACGCTCATCCGT
>JAJFJH010000285.1 GCA_021774155.1 Nitrosomonas sp. | reverse complement strand
CACCACCTTTGGTGGTGGTAATTGACTTTCTAGAGTTATTATCAATTAGTTCATGGGGCGTTGGCTCTAAGGTCACCGCGTACCTGGCTATAATCTGGGCGTCAAGTTTATCCGTCTTAGCCATTTGGCCAACGGCCCGGGCGAAATCTCGGATGCGTCTGGGATTTACGACTGCAACTGCGAATCCCTCCGATTGAAGATGGCAGGCGAGACTTCTTCATATCCGCCCGTAGCCTCCATCACAATCAGTTCCGGGCGAATTTGGTGACAAAGTTCAACACATTTATCGGTGCCTTTAGAATCATTGGTCATTGTGAATGCTTTGTTCTTCTCAAGTACAAAGACATCAAAGGACTGCTTGGAAACATCAATACCAATACAATTTATCATCTTATCTCTCCTTGCAATACGCGTTCATTGGTTTGTACAATGTCCCCGGCGACTGTTCGGACTAAAGAGATGAAATCGGCCTGTCGGATCCGGCTACCTTCGGGCTCACACGCCCCCTAGGGCGGGACGATCTCGACTGACCGAAGAAAACTATAACAATGTTCAAATTATCTAAACATATAACAATTCCAAACTCAACAACAAGATACAAAGGGCGGGTTTTTTCTCCCGCCCTCCCCACAGCACCCAGCCAGATTGTGTGAAAACTGTTTTTCTGACAGTCTGTTTTTGGGTACGATTTAATCATTGAAATTAGGTGGTTACGGAAGAGGTTCCACACTCACTTATCAAAAATCGGGAAGGAAACAAAGGTCCTTTTTTAGTTCAGTTCAAGCAGCTCTTTGACTCCAACAATATTCATGACCTATAGGCCAGAATGCTCAGAGCCATCTCGCCAGAGACTTTCTCAAAGCCTTTGGTCAAGAAGTAGTTGTGATTCCACCAGTGTTTTATGGTGCCAAATGGATGTTCCACCAGCTGCTTTCGGATTTCGATTTTGTCTGGGTTCTCAGCAACTCTTAAGTGCATTTCATCCATGACGTCTTCTATGACATATCTTCTGATGAGTCTGCTTCTTTTGCTACGGGTGCATTTGCTTTTGATTTTGCACCTCTGACAGACTGGAGATTCATAGACTTTCGTGTGCTTGCTGCGCCTTATTACCTGGCGACGATATGGGAGTTTTTGTTTTGCCGGACGGATGTAACAGTCGTTTATCGGATCGTATTGAAAATCATCCTTGCCAAACAGTCCTAAGTTTGCGCTGGTGGATTTACGAGGTTTGGGGATATAACAAGTGATATTCTCATCAGCACAGTTTTTGACTTCTGTTGCAGCGTAATAGCCCACATCTCCCACGGCTTCCAATTGAGATACCTGAAGCATATTTTTCGCTTTGATGGCCATGTTGGAGAACTGATTTTGGTTGTTGGTGTCATTTGTCACTTCGAAATCTATGATAAGTTTATGCTTGCTGTCGGTAGCGATCTGCACATTATAAGCAACATCATCACCTTTTGTTGTGTGCATCATTCGACTATCGGAGTCGGTCATCGTAATTTGAGATTGCCCGGATGCTTCAATTTGGGTTTTAATACTGAGTAGTTTGTTTTTGCGCGTTTTGAGGTTTTTGATGAGCTCTTTGAGTGAGTGACTTGGATAATATCATTTGTCTGCATTTGGCGGTAGAGGAGAAAAGTGTTGAGGTTTTGGTGTGACCAAATAACAAAGCGGACCTTATCAGACCTACCAATATTCATTCTATGGCCTTATAACTAGGTGACCTGGTACAATTGTTAGAATTGATAAATATCAGACTTCTTAGCAATATTCTTACATCCATTTCTTGACTTACCTCTCAATGTTCACTTATTTTCATTGATCGTACAAGCTCAAAATAGAAACATGGTAAGAAAAAGTGTAATTAGGAGAAAGTCCATCCGTCTACATGAGCGCAATGGAGAAAATTCAGACACAACTGCTGGAAAGCCTGAACGAGTACGTAGCCTTTGCCCGTAAACGGCTGTCCGATCCTGAACTGGCGGCAGACGCCGTGCAGGATAGCCTACTGAAAGCACTGAACGCGGCGGACGGGGTGCGGGACGATAAGAATGTGAAAGCCTGGTTCTACGGCATCTTACGCCGCACGATCATCGATCTTTACCGAAGCCGTGATGTATATAGGCGGGCGGTCGCACAGATACAGAGCGACCTTTCTTCGCCTTTCGAAGGGGAAGAGCAGGTTGTCTGCGGCTGCATCGACACGCTGATCCCGACGTTGAAACCACAGTATTCAACTTTACTGCAACGCCTGGATCTCGGCGGAGAAACGCGTGAATCGGTGGCAGCAAATCTCGGGATTACCACAAACAATTTGACGGTTCGTCTTCACAGGGCAAGAAGGCTGTTGAAAGAGCGTCTCACCCAAACGTGTCGCCTGTGTGCCAGAAATGGTTGCCTGGACTGCACTTGCGACACACCGAGCAATCAGGAGATTTAACCATGGCGAAAGATCCCATTTGCGGAATGACGGTGGATGAAGCCACCAGTTTATCGTCCAGACAGAAAGGACAAACATTTTATTTTTGTAGTAAAAATTGCCAACAGAGATTTCTTACTGCTTCTGACCATGAATCAAACATTCATGAACCTCATCAGACTGAGGAAGCAAGACCATCGCCATCTGCCAAATACTTTTGCCCTATGTGTCCAGACGTAGGAAGGGATAAGCCGGACGATTGCCCGGTATGCGGCATGGCCCTGGAACGAAACTTTGCCGTAAAACCGCAAAGCAAAACCATCTACACCTGCCCAATGCATTCTGAGGTCGAGAAAGAAGGTCCCGGTGATTGCCCGATATGCGGTATGGCGCTCGAACCCAAAACCGTCACCACCTCCCCTGAAGGTGATGGCGAGTTGCACGACATGACGCGCCGGTTCTGGGTTGGCGCTGCGCTCACCTTGCCGGTCTTTCTGCTATCCATGGTGCACTTGGTCCCGGGCTTGAGTCCTAATGCTCTGGGGCCAGAGGGTGTTTCGCTCTGGGTGCAATTCGTTCTCAGTACGCCGGTTGTGTTTTGGGCTGGCTGGCCGTTTTTCAGGCGAGGCTGGCGTTCCATCAAAACCCTGCAGTTGAATATGTTCACACTCATTGCAATTGGCGTCGGCACCGCTTATGGCTATAGTGCAGTGGTGCTGCTCTTGCCAGACTTATTTCCCCCCGCCATGAAACACGGCGGTTACGTCGGAGTCTACTTTGAAGCAGCCGCTGTAATTATCGTACTGGTACTGCTCGGACAGATGCTCGAACTGCGGGCCCGCGGTCGAACGGGCAACGCCATACGTGCCTTGCTCAACCTGGCCCCACCAACCGCACGTCTCATTGATGCTGGCGAAGAACACGAAGTGTCTTTGGAAGAAGTCAAACAGGGTGACCGTTTACGCGTGCGACCCGGTGAGAAAGTCCCAGTCGATGGCATCATTATCGATGGCAAAAGTACGGTGGATGAGTCGATGATTTCCGGAGAGCCTATTCCTGTCGAGAAAAACAAGGATGACACCGTAACTGGCGGAACAGTGAATGGCACGGGCAGTTTCGTCATGGAAGCTCGCCGCGTTGGCAGCGATACGTTGCTTGCCCAAATCGTAGAAATGGTTGGACAAGCGCAACGCAGCCGCGCGCCTATCCAGGGTCTGGCGGATAAAATCGCCAGCTACTTTGTTCCAACTGTGATTGCCTTTGCTGTGCTCACTTTCATTCTATGGCTGATTTTTGGGCCGGAACCACGCCTGGCTTATGCCATCGTAAATTCAATTGCAGTTTTAATTATAGCTTGCCCGTGCGCATTGGGTCTTGCCACACCGATGTCCGTGATGGTCGGCGTCGGCCGCGGCGCACAAGCCGGCGTGCTCATTCGTAACGCCGAGGCTATCGAAACACTGGAGAAAGTCAACACTCTGGTGGTTGATAAAACCGGCACACTGACGGAAGGTAGACCACGGCTTGTGGAAGTTTTGACCCATAATGGTTTTGAAGAAAATGAATTGCTGCAGACTGCTGCGTCGGTAGATCAACACAGCGAACACCCGCTGGCTGCAGCCGTGGTTCAGGGGGCAAATGACCGTGGCCTAAAACCGCAGCAGGTTACCGACTTCGATTCAATTACGGGTGGAGGCGTCACCGGCAAACTCAAGGCACGTGAGGTTATCGTCGGCAAACTGGCATTTTTACGGCAGCGCAAGGTGGTGGATCTTTCTGCGCTTGAAGAACAGGCAGTCAAGCTGCAATCTGAAGGCAATACGGTGATTTTCGTCGCCATCGATGGTAAAGGAGCTGGTTTACTGGGGGTTACTGACCCCATTAAAGAATCAACACCCGCAGCAATTGCTCAGCTGCAACGGTTCGGCCTGAAGGTTATCATGCTTACGGGCGACAATGCGCGAACAGCGGAAGCAGTAGCAGAAAAACTTGGCATCGATGAAGTGGAAGCCGGGGTAGAGCCGAAGGTCAAGCATGGACGGATCCGGCAAATGCGCGAACAGGGCCGTACGGTGGCAATGGCTGGTGATGGCATTAACGATGCTCCGGCTCTAGCGGCAGCGCACGTCGGAATCGCCATGGGCACGGGTACGGACATCGCCATGGAAAGTGCAGGGATCACACTGGTCAAAGGTGATCTGCGCGGCATTACCCAAGCATTCAGACTCAGCAGGGCGATGGTCAGCAACATCCGGCAAAACCTCTTCTTCGCGTTTTTTTATAACGCACTAGGCATTCCCATCGCGTCGGGTCTGCTCTATCCATTCTTTGGATTATTGCTTAGCCCAATGATCGCTGGTGCAGCCATGAGCTTTAGCTCGGTTTCAGTCATTGTCAACGCGTTGCGATTACGCAAGCAGAGGCTTTAAGTGAAGGCGCGGTGATATTTAGTATTTTCTCGAGGAACGCTACATCGAAATTCACAGAACAGAGTAAAGAACCTAGGATAGTCTACTTCTTAAGGGGACGACAGAATGAGCTTCTAACTTACAATTGATAGTGATAGGAATTTACAAATTTGTTTTCTAACATTCCAATCCACGCAGGTCCTGAAGCTGGGAGATAGAAGATACAGATGTCTTAGCGTACAAAATTTTCCGTTTTATCACAGCACCCCATATTGGGAGGAAATGGATTGTCTTGAGAAGATCATGCCCAAGAAGCATTAGTAAGGTCCACGTCTGAGCGGTCAGGAGCTTTCACCTTCCGTTACACTTTGAATATTTTCTGAGAAATAATTTCATTTGAGCCTTTGGTATATGAGCAAGTTAATCATGCCGACCCGTCCCAAAGTGTCAACCCTGAGCTTGCGACTCAAGGTTATTTTTTCCATTATTTTGATTCTGACCCTCATTGGCGGAACGTTTAGTTTCCTCACAGTGCGCAGTATCCACGTTCTGATAGAGGAAGTAATGTGGGAGAATTATAGCTCATATTCACGCTCCTTCGCTTCCTTCAGTGCGAAATCATTTGTTGACGGTGATATGGCGGAATTACAGCGTCATCTGGATATCGCCTTTGCAGAGCAGGAGATGATTTTTGTTGTAGCAAAGGGCAACGATGGCAGAATCGTCGCTACGGTTGGCGACCTCACAGGCCACGAGCCTTTTCGGATTCAAAAGGACGTATTTGCCGATGAAAATGTTATGGTTCAGGAAATTGGCCACGAACCGGGAGGTTTGTTTCACGCTGCCGGACATACTTTTCTCATTACGACGCAGATATTCTATCAGGGTCAAAAATTTGGTACAGTGCAGTTGGCCGTTAATACGGCTTCGGCCAATCAGAGACTTGCGAATATCAGCTTTCTTGGATTTGGTATGGCGATGACTATCATTGCAGCAGGGACGTTCAGCCTCATTTTTGTGGACAGACGCCTAAAAAAACACATTTCGAGGCTTATCCAGATTGCTCGTCAAATGGCTAATGGCGACCTCTCTCAACGGGTCGAGATCAAAACCGGCGATGAAATTGAACATTTGGGCGAGTCCTTCAATATGATGGCCGAAGCCATCAAAACCCATGAAAAGCAATTGGAACATTTGGTTGAACTCCGGACCGTGGAGCTAGCGAGTGAGAAGAACAAATTGCAGTTGATTTTGGACAATGTTCCCAGTGCTTTTCTGATGCTGGATAAGGAGCTAAGAGTTGAATCCGTCAGCTCACAATTTGAGAGTGTTTTTAGCAAGAGCAGAGCGGATATCCTTGGACAAGAGCGTGCGCTCAGCCACATTCTCTATCAGGATGCCGGAAAATGCCCGAGCCTGCTTGCCTTCGAGTCCGGTAAGGTACAATCTGCAGAAGCGCGGATAACTGATTCGGAACGCAACGAGAAATTCCTGGAGCACTTGTCCATACCCATCAAAAGAAATGGCCGGGTAGAACGGGTCCTTGAAATTATTACCGACATCACTTCGCGCAAGCGGTTCGAGGAACAACTCATCAGAACCGAGAAACTTTCTGCCACCGGAGAGATGGCGGCGATCATTGCACATGAAATTCGAAATTCGCTGTCCTCGGTCAATTTGATATTGCAATGTATGACCGACTCAACTGATCGTGCTGAGGAAGAAGCAGAGTCCCTGGAAGTTGCGATTGAATCTGTCAATCGTATGGAGACCATTGTTAGCCAACTGCTCGCATTTGCTAAGCCGGGAGAAATCAAGTTCCAAGTGACGGATATTAACGAGTTTATAAAACTGGGCCTGGAGTTTTGCAGGTACCAAATTCAGAGAAAATCAGTTAGATTGATTACTGACTTTGAGGATGGTATGCCTCTACTTGAGGTCGACATGGAAATGATGCGTGAAGTATTTGTGAATCTTGTTCTTAATGCCGTGGATGCGGTTGGAGAACAGGGAACCATCGCGATTAAGACACGCTTGAGGACGCTAAACCGTCTGATAAGTGATCAGTATCAAAACAGATCAGTTACATTGCGAAAAGGACAAAAAGTACTTGAGGTCACGGTGACAGATAATGGGAAAGGCATTGCCTCGGAAAGCCTCCCTCGCGTTTTTGACCCTTTCTTTACTACAAAAACGAATGGCACCGGCCTGGGCCTAACGATGGCGAAACGCGCCGTTAACGAGCACGCAGGCATCCTGGAGATTTTGAGTACCGTGGACCAGGGCAGTACCTTTACTATCCTGCTTCCTTTAACCCAGCCCGCTGAACAAATTTTCAGCGGAGAGAAGTCGAGCGTATGAGCAAAACAAAGATAATGATAGTTGATGATGACCCCGGTATTCTTTATTCGCTCAGTCTGGCTCTAAAGAAGGAAGGGTACCTCGTCGTAACGGCAGCGGACGGCAAGCAGTGCCTTGGGATAGTTGAACAAGAACGTCCGCAAGTCATTTTTATGGACATTGCCATGCCGGAAGTCAATGGTCTTGAGGCGTTGGAAGCCATGAAGGAAAGGCATATCGATATTCCCGTTATCGTTATGACCGGACACGGCACCATGCAAAACGCAATTCGGGCCGTGCAACTAGGTGCGTACGAATACATTACCAAACCCCTGGATCGCGAGAAAATAAAGCTCACCACCAGCCGCGCACTTGAAACATTAAGACTGAGACGAGAAGTTTCTACCTTGCAGTCGCGGCTCGGATCTGAGGAGAAAAAGGATGAAATTATAGGGACCAGTGCTGCGATGCAGGATGTCTACAAGGCAATCGGCGCGGTCACTAATTCCTCCAGCCTGACCACCGTACTTATCGAAGGCGACAGCGGGACCGGCAAGGAATTGGTAGCGAAGGCAATTCACAACCATGGCCAGAATTCTAGTGAGCCGTTTGTCGCAATCAATTGTACGGTGTTGCCACCGGATCTGCTTGCCAGCGAGTTATTCGGACATGAAAAGGGCGCCTTTACAGGGGCAGTGGATAGACGAGTCGGCAAGCTCGAGTTCGCGGGTTCCGGCACCATTGTTCTGGATGAGATCGGTGACATGGATCTGGACATGCAAAAGAAATTCTTGCGGGTCCTGCAGGAACGTCAGTATCAGCGCCTGGGGAGTAATTCAACACATGAGGTGACGGCACGTTTCATCACGGCGACAAACAAAAACCTATTAGAAGCAGTCGAGGAGGGCCACTTTCGGCAGGATTTATATTACCG
>JAJFJH010000284.1 GCA_021774155.1 Nitrosomonas sp. | reverse complement strand
TGCCCGCCTGTGCTTTTTCTATTCCCGCTTCCAACCCTTCCAGTACCGCTTTATGGGCCTCCAGAAACTTTTGTGCTGGCGTTCCAATATATGCCGTACGAGACAAAGGGCAATGATACCGGCGATAGGCTCCGGCAATTTCAAAAAACGTGCCCTCGCCTGATTTCATTGGCATATCGTCCCAGGTCAAATGGGCTGCCGCTGCACTCTCGCCTGATGGCAGCATCGGAACGATGGCAGGATAATCACCACCATATTCAGGTGTTCCCCGGATGGCCGCATCATAGATTTCCGCCACCAGGTCACATTTTCGCATTCCCGGTTCAAGTTTTTCCCGGATGCGTTCATGCATTTTGCCAACGATATTGCCGGCACGCTGCATATATTCAATTTCCCTCGGTGATTTTATTGCCCGTTGCCAGTTTACAAGACCGGTCGCATCAATAAATTTGGCATTCGGCAATTTATTGCGCAACGTATCCATGCTGGCGGCAGAAAAATAGTAATTATCCATCTCCACCCCAATCCGGCTGGTGGAGACTCCAAGATCCTCCAGTAATGAAGCCATGTGCTGGTAGGGATGTTTTGGCGGGTTCATTATATAATCATCACCATAGGTATAAACCCTGTCAGCCGGAATCCTTGTCGTGAGGCGAGCGCCTGCGGCATCCATCGGCCGGCCCCACCAGATTTCATCCTTATCCATGAAAACCACCACTGCCTGGGGCACATAAAATGACCATCCATCATAGCCGGTCAGCCAATGCATATTGGACGGATCACAGCTGACTAATACATCAACCCCGCTGGCTGCCATCGCATGGCGTGTCTTCGCCAGTCTTTCACCATATTCCTGTGCAGAAAAGTTCATATTTTTCGCTCTTCCTGATCTTCCATATCATTGAAATTGCCTGTCCAAACGGACAGCATCGCCTTCATTTCTAATCTGTGTAGGGCGTGGCAAATAATTGGCATTTATCCAGTGTTGGCCCAGCTAAACCCAGCAATCCCAGGCATTGCCAAACCGCTGCCTGGTTACTTGTCACCACCGGTTTGTTGATTATTCTCTCAATATCACCAGCGACCTCCACTGATCGTAGCGCTGTGCAGGAAATAAACAGACAATCAGCATCCTTGTGGTCTGACTTGATCGCAGCCTCAATCAGACATTCACGGTCCAGTCTGGCCATCTCCCGGTCGTCTTCCATCCCCAGACAGCAATGCTTCACCACATTCAATCCGAATTTCTCAAAATAGGGTTCCACAGGTTTACTGGTTTCAGCCAGATAAGGAGTTAATATCGCAATGCTTTTCACATTCAGGGATTCAAACGCCTTGATTGCCGATATTGTCGGCGTGATAATGGCAGCGGCAGGCTTTGCTTTCCTGATCGCGTTAACAATCGCCGCATTCCCGATCACCACCGAAGCCGAGGTGCAGCCATAATAAATTACATCAAAATCCGAACCAGGCAGCAGCATTTCCGCTGCCGTTGAAATATGGGGTAACATGGCCTGCAGATTTTCGGGTGTGGTCGGATTTGCGAATGGAACCCGGTTGGTATAAATACCTATACCCTCGCGCGCCACCAGCCGGGAAAACTCCAGTTCAGCCGTATGGTCAGTTGACAGCATCAATAATCCCACACGTTTGGCGACAGTGTGTTCTCGCATCGTAAGCGGCAGTTCGAGTACCTGCACCATGTTCAAAATCCTTATTTGATAATTCCATCAGGCCATTGAACTTAATGTGGATTATTCATATGACTATTCTAACATTCCCCAAACCAATCTATTGTGTCAATGTCAAAAACAAACAACAAAGCTGCTGCAGGCAATACCCATACCATCAGCGGTCAATCCATATCCTGCGACCCGGGAAATCCCGAATTTTTTAGTAATCCATACCCGGTTTACGATGAAATGAGGAATGCCGGTTCATGTTTTTTCTGGAAAGACTACGGCATCTGGTGCTTTGCTGACCATGCCAGTGTCAACGCAATATTGAGAGACCGCCGATTAGGCCGGCAACTGCCTGATGTTGATCTGGTGGAGTTGGCACCCGACCATGTGAAACCATTTTACAATTTTGAATCAAACTCCATTCTTGAACTTGAACCGCCCGCCCATACCCGCCTCAGACGCTTGATAAACCGGGCCTTCATATCCAGACAAATTGAAACTCTTCGCCCTAAAATTTCAAACCTCACCCATCAGTTGATTGATGGATTTGAAGACAAGCAGAAAATCAATTTACTGACCGAATTTGCTGAAATCATTCCCGTCCAGATCATCGCCGAGATGCTGGGAATTCCTGTCAGTCATTCCAGTCAATTGCTGGCCTGGTCTCACGCCATGGTCGCCATGTACCAGCATAACCGTTCGCGATTGATTGAAGATGAGGCAGTGAAAGCAACGGAGGAATTTTCACAATTCATCCTGCAAATAGTCGCCGAGCGTCGTAAAAATCTCTCCGGTGATTTGATATCCCATCTGATCGAACAACAAAACAAGGGCGAGGCATTGTCCGATGATGAACTGGTTACCACCTGCATTCTCCTTCTCAATGCCGGTCATGAGGCAACCGTTCATGCTATAGGCAACGGGGTTAAAGCGCTGCTTGAGAATCTCGAAAACCCGACGTCAGTTTTCCGGCAAAATGCAGATGTCGGCGCAATCTGTGAAGAAATCATGCGCTATGATCCTCCTTTACATAAATTCACCCGTTTCGTACTCGAAGACATAGAATTGGGTGGCAGGAAATTCTACAAGGGAGATACCGTCGGATTATTACTTGGAGCAGCCAACAGGGACCCCGACAAATTTGAAAAGCCCGACAAACTGATTTTTAATCGTCCCGGACTGGTATCATCGAACATGGCCTTTGGTGCCGGTATTCATTTTTGCATTGGCGCACCTCTGGCCCGTCTGGAAATGCAAACTACCCTGCCAATATTATTTGAACGTCTGCCGAACCTGCATTTGACCGAAAAACCCAAATATGCCGACCGGTACCATTTCCATGGTCTGGATAAATTACAGGTCGGCTGGTAAATTATTTTTCCAATTGTAAAACTGCCTGGGCGATTTGTGCCATTCCCTGATCAAGAATGTCATCGGCGGTGGCGGTTGAAATTCGGATATGCGGATCGAGTTCAAAAGCGGTACCCGACACCACTGCAACTGAAAATTCTGTCAGCAGATAGTTGGCAAAATCACTGGAACTGCTGATCATTGCGCCATCGGACCGGCGCAATCCGATAATTCCCGCACAGGATGGATAAAGATAAAACGCACCATCGGGAACAGAACAATTCAGACCTGGTAATTGATTTATAGCGGCTGCACTGCGGTCCCGTCTTGCCTGATAGGCATTAACAAATTCGTCCACACAATCAAGTGGCCCGTCCAGAGCCGCAATTGCTGCCGCTTGGGAAACCGAGCAGGGACAGCCGGTAGCCTGAGACATAACTTTTCTTACACCATCAATCAGGTCCCTGGGTCCACCGGCATAACCGATGCGCCAGCCGGTCATTGCAAAAGCTTTGGAGACCCCGTTTACAACAATCGTTCTGTCGGCCAGGTCCGGCGCAATTTCCGATATTGTGTGAAATGCCCGCCCGTCATAAATAATATGCTCATAAAGATCGTCGGTAATAATCCACAGGTCCGGATATTTACGGATTATTTCGGCAATCGCCGACAACGCTTGTGATGAATATACTGCACCGGTCGGATTGGAGGGAGCACATAGCAGAAGAGCCCGGGTCCGCTCGGTTAATACTGCTGATAAATTCTCCGGGCTCATGATAAACCCTGTTTCCTGTGAAGTATCGGCAAAAACCGGTTTTGCGCCACTGAGTTCAATCATTCCCACATGCGACGGCCAGCAGGGCCGCGCCAATACAATCTCATCGCCATCACCTGCAATGGTACGAATAATGTCAGCCAGCAAGGGTTTGGCACCCGATGCAACGATAATTTGTTCATGCCCGAATCTGAGATTATTTTCGCGTTCAAATTTTCTTTGCACCGCTTTTCGAACATCAATCGTTCCATCAATCGGTGAATATTTTGTGTCCCCCCGCTTAATCGCTTCAACCGCCGCTTGCTTGATATGTTCGGGCGTATCAAAATCCGGTT
>JAJFJH010000283.1 GCA_021774155.1 Nitrosomonas sp. | reverse complement strand
TATTCCAGCTAGTTCTGGTTCACGCGAATCACCGTTTGTGAAAAATGCTGTATTGAATTTAAGTGATAGCTTTTCTTCCGCATCTAATTGATCAAGCCATGCAATTTGTACATCATGCAAGCGACGCTCTGTCTCAGGAATGTCACGTTTCATATGCCCCTTAATCAACATGTCAACATCATCGTCTGCAGGCACCCAAACCCGAGCTGTTTGGCCAATCATGGAAGCGTCATCTATCACCATCTCCCTTAATTGATACGTTGCGCCAGTGCTAATAAGACTATATAGCTGCCGTTTTTCCCTACGATTGTTTACCTCAGGAAACATCTGCTGCATGCTGCGCTTAACCAAGCCGCCATAATCAGCAGTTGAAAGCGTGTCATGGTTGCGCGTTCCTTCTGGATCCAAAATCTGTTCATCAAAGTGTACTTCTAGTTGAACGTATGTTTGCTGAAAAGCAGTGTAACCTTTTGAGATTATGCTATAAAAAAGCACAGAAAGAAATATCATCCCCAGTAATATAGATACCAAACCAATACACTGAAATAATTTTTCAAACGCTCGTCGTTTTGCCAAATTAGCATTAACCAAATCAATAGTTTTTAGTTTCTGAGAAACAGGTTTAGTCATATTGTTCACGAAACCTTCTTGTTACATATAGTGCAATCATGTTAAGTATTAGCGTAATTACAAAAAGCACCAGTCCTAACGCAAACGCTGCGAGTGTTTTTGGACTATCAAATTCTTGATCGCCAACCAACAAGGTAACAATTTGTACAGTGACTGTCGTAACAGATTCCAATGGATTAGCAGTCAAGTTTGCTGCAAGACCCGCAGCCATAACCACAATCATAGTTTCACCAATAGCGCGTGATGCAGCTAATAAAACAGCGCCTACAATGCCAGGAAGTGCAGCTGGAATAATGACTTTCCTGATAGCCTCAGATTGTGTCGCTCCTAATCCATATGCGCCATCACGTAATGATTGCGGAACAGAATTAATAACATCGTCTGAAAGAGACGACACAAATGGAATAATCATAATTCCCATAACAAAGCCCGCTGCTAACGCACTTTCAGATGCAACATCCAACCCTAGAGACTCACCCCAACCACGAATAATCGGCGCAACTGTTAATGCAGCAAAAAACCCATAAACAACTGTTGGAATACCAGCAAGAATTTCAAGCAATGGTTTTATAAGGGTGCGTATACGCGGCGATGCATACTCAGCCAAATATATAGCCGACATTAAACCGATTGGTACTGCTATTATCATGGCAATAGCAGAGATGAGCATAGTTCCCGTGAATAAAGGAATGGCACCAAATGCACCAGATGAACCAACTTGATCAAATCGAATGGCTGTTTGAGGACTCCATTCTACGCCAAATAAAAAATCAGTAATGGGCACCACTTGAAAAAATCGTATTGCTTCAAACATAACTGACAATACAATGCCTAATGTTGTAAATATTGCGATCAATGAACAAATGATCAGAAAAATCAGGATAACGTTTTCAATTTTGTTGCGTGTTCTTTGTTGTTGGTGAATCCTTAACCACGCATAGGCAGCACCAATCAATCCAAGTATTATTGCCACAATAAATAATGCGCCTTCACTTATTTTTTGTAGTTCACGGTAATGGCTGGCTGCAGTTTCTAGTTCTGGCGAAATGTTACTGCTCACAATACTTCCATTTACTAGGTTTCTAATGTCATTGACTATCAGACCCAATTTCTGAGTTGTAAGTGGCGTTATTTCTGTAGGCAAGGCAGAAATAACCATATTAGTAATAATTGTCGATTCAAAAATTTGCCAAATAACCAAAACAACAAGCGCCGGAATTCCACACCAAAGTGCTGTGTAGATACCATAATAACCAGGTAAAGAATTCAGATCCCGAACATTGCCACTGGAAACAACAAGTGCACGCCGCCGTCCAAAGTAAAAACTGACTGCAGATAATAAGAATAAGATGACAACAAGAGTGAGTGTATGCATATATGTCAACAAAAAAAATTACGCATCATGTTTCTTCCTTACCTATTAATTAATTGTCAACAAATGTGATAATTTTCAATTGTTTGACATTTTTGGTATAAATCCGACGCTCAGCTATAGGCATAGGGATTAATCCTTTGTCAGCAAGATATCCTTCTTCGCCCCAGGCTTTGTCACTGACAAGTTCATCCAAATACTCTTTTATTCCAGGAATCATTCCAACGTGTGCTTTCTTGACATATAAAAAAAGCGGACGAGCAATGGAATAGCTACTGTCACCGATAGTGTCAAATGAAGGCACTACACCATCAATAATTGAACCTTGAACCTTGTCATAATTTTGATCCAAGAAACTATAACCAAAAATACCAAATACATTTGAATTTGCTTCTAGCTTTTGCACAATTAAGTTGTCATTTTCACCAGTTTCAATGTAGTCTCCATCTTCACGAACCGTATGGCAAATTGATTTGTAACGTTCTCTATCTTTTTTTTCTATTACTTTTATCCAGTCAAATTTTTTGCAGCCGCCTTCCATTGCAAGTTCGACAAATGCATCACGAGTACCAGAAGTTGGTGGCGGTCCGAGGACTTCAATGGCAACATTAGGTAAGCTTGGATTTACATCTTGCCAAGTCTTATATGGGTTTGGAATCAGTTTTTCATTATCTTTAAGATCAGGTACATTCTTGGCCAGTGCCAAAAACAGATCTTTTAGAGAAAGGCTCAATTGAGGAGCTTTTCTGGAGTTGGCAATCACGATACCATCGTAACCAATTTTTACTTCGATAATATCGGTCACACCATTTGCTGCACATGTTTCAATTTCTGATTTTTTAATCGCACGAGAAGCATCAGCAATGTCAGGATGCCCAACACCGACACCTTCACAAAAAAGTTTAAAACCTCCGCCAGAGCCTGTAGACTCAACTTTTGGTGTTTTGAAACCTGTTGTCTTACCAAAAGTCTCAGCGACTACCGTTACAAAGGGATAAACTGTCGATGAACCTACTATATTGATGTAATCACGCGAAGATTGCGCATTAACATATCCGGCGAAAGTCATTAACGCAGCAATCAGAATTATTAATTTTTTAGACATTTTTCCTTCTTCCCACACAGAAAATAATTTGAGCAAAAAATACAAGTTGTTACTTAGACAAATATAGAATAATCATGCAATAAAAAAGCAGTATGGTCGTTTATTGTTACAGAATCATGACAGCAATGCTGGATAACAGGACTGAATTTTATTAGTGAAATAACTCAAATTTCTAATGGATACAAAAATTGGTTTTGCTAAGAAGGGTCAATTCCAACAAAGGTACGTAAAGTCCCATAGGATTTTTACCAACAACCCCCAGATTTGACTATTCTGAGATTGTCAAGTTTGCGGGTTATTCCACCATAAAGGGGTTCGAACTCATGCATATGTTCAGAAAAGGACAGATGGATGCATGGAAATATGGTTAGGGATTAATAGGAGAAAAAACCTTTACTCACGAATTATGGCTCTGTTGCAAAAAATAAAAAACGACTATATTTGATTTTTCAGCGGACTGTTTTTAAACATCTTTTAAATTCAATTTGTTCTATATTCCGGTATTTTATCTTAAAAATAAAACCTGCACATCCATTACACATACCCATAGATTGATTGTCATGAGTTCAATGAGTGTTTTATACTGATCGGTCTCATAGAGTTCCCAAATTACCTGCCATGACTAACATCATTCGATTTCCACACGCGAGTACATCGACTGTACTACCTAATTTACAGCGAGCAAAGCGCAATCCAACTGTATGTCGATTGCCATTGTTACACCATCGTATCCCAGCCGGATTTCCATCACCAGCAGACGACTATATTGAAAGTGACCTTGATCTCAATACCTATCTAGTTCGTAACAAGACCGCGACGTTTTTCTTTCGTGTCATTGGAGACTCCATGACCGGTGCACATATTCATGACGGTGACATGCTGATTGTGGATCGTTCTGTTGAACCCAAGCACAACCATATCGTATTGGCGGTAATCAATAACGAATATACAGTTAAGCGGCTTTACTGTCAGGATGAAGTAGTTGAGTTACACGCAGAACATCCCGATTATCAACCGATTCGCTTTAGAGAGCATGAAGAATTGCAGGTATGGGGCGTTGTGGTTGGAACGGTTTCTAAATTCGCGGTGTAGTCATGCGTTCCAATAGTCCATCTATCAATCAGCACATTTTCGCACTGGTGGATGTGAATAATTTCTATGTCAGTTGTGAGCGGGCATTTAACCCCAAGCTTGAAAACCAGCCTTTGATCGTGCTTTCGAATAATGACGGTTGTGCGGTAGCCCGTTCTAATGAAGTCAAAGCACTGGGTGTCAAAATGGCTGCGCCATGGTTTCAATTAAAAGACCTGGCAAAGAAACATCATATCGTTGTCCTGTCATCTAACTATACGCTGTACGGCGATATGTCAGATCGGGTCATGACGATTTTGCGGGATTTTAGCCCTAATGTCGAAGTTTATTCCATTGATGAATGTTTTCTAAGCCTAAATGGTATGAACTCGCTCTGGCCGTCTGTTACACAAATGGGACAAACAATGCGTCAGCGTATACGTCAGTAGGGTTGCCGGTTTGTGTCGGGTTTGGTGCTTCCAAGACCTTGGCAAAACTGGCCAATCATATTGCCAAGAAACAACCTGCTTTTAATGGGGTGTGTGACCTGGGGTCATTGTCATCAGAACAAGTCGATGCGTTATTATCTAATATTGCCGTGCGTGAAGTATGGGGTGTCGGATCACGCATTGGTTTAAAGCTGGAAGCGGCGGGAATTAAAACAGTACAAGCATTGCGTGACACACCCACATCATGGCTGCGCTCAAAGTTTGGTGTGGTGATGGAGCGCACTGGCAGAGAGCTACGTGGTATATCGTGTTTGGCATTAGAAGAAGTAACGCCGCCACGAAAACAGATCATTTCTTCGCGCTCTTTTGGTCAGTTAGTCTATACGTTGCCGGAGCTGAGAGAATCTGTTGCGAGCTATGTGAGCAGTGCGGCAGAAAAGCTGCGCGGCCAGCAGTCAGCCTGTGACGCGATCCAGGTATTTGTGCACACGAATCCATTTCGTAAAAAAGATCCACAATACAGTAATAGCATCACGATACCACTACCCAATGCGAGTAGTGATACCCGTCTATTGATACGCGCCGCATTATTTGGTTTAGAGCGTATCTATCGCCCAGGATTTGCCTATAAAAAGACCGGCGTGATGTTAACCGGCATCTCTTCTGTTGTTATGTTTCAAGGTTCATTGTTTACAGAATATGGTGCAGATGATAAATCAACGAAACTGATGGATGTGATGGATCAATTGAATCGGCGCTATGGCCGCAATACTGTATCTGTTTTTTCAGCAGGCAATCAAAAGTCGTGGGCTATGCGTCGGGGAAATATGTCACCGTGTTACACCACAAAATGGCATGATGTACCGGTGGCATATGCTTAATTATATTAAGCTTAGGGTTCTACGCCTGTTGCGGCCTGGCAGGGCTGCATAAAGAAAGTAATTAAGCAAAAGAACCATTTGTCCTGTGACCCCTAGTAAACCCTTTCTACAAGCGGCTTGCAGA
>JAJFJH010000282.1 GCA_021774155.1 Nitrosomonas sp. | reverse complement strand
ATCAGAATAATTATTCAGTAATTCCTGATTACAAAAGGTGCCGCCAGTCTTTCCCGAACTAAGTTTACCCCTTAATCCTGCTGTCCTCTGGAGCCATGCATCGCCTTCGCAAAGAAATAGGCGATGCATGGCTCCAGAGGGCGGCAGGATTGGCTAACTGTCCTTTGGTGAATGTTGAGCCTGCGTTTGCTTTTAAAAATAATAAAAATACAAATCAATAGAAAGCAGCAGATAAGCACGCCCCGCGCGACGCGTAAGCGGGAGCAAGGGCCGTACTTTTCTGCTGCTATAAAATTTATACTTGATATTCTAAAGTTTTACATAACAACCCCGTTAACATTTATATAAAACCCATAAAAAATATTAATAAGTGTTAAAAGGATTATCAAAATGAAAGCAAACGATTTAGTAGCATCTTGGACAACTCGAGATAATAAACGCCTGACCAGCAGGCAATTCTCAGTTCGATTACCTGTTCATATTGCGGCACGTCTTGCCGGGTTATGCGATATGTTTCCCAAAAAAACACGCACCGACATTATGGCTGATTTGCTCGATTCTGCTTTGGAAGAACTGGAAAAAAGCTTTAAACATCACTACTCAGAAGATGATGAAATTGATGTCATTGATGGCTTGATAATTTATCAAGATGTCGGTACTTTTGGTAAATATGCACGGTTCGTTAACGAACATTATGTTGAACTTGAGAAGGAATTAGGCAACGAAAACCCTTCATCTTTATTACCTACATGCATTAGCAAGCCTGCCAAGCCCCAAAATGAAGAAGACGACTTCTAGCCTTCTGCTTTTTGGCCATGACACAATCGAATGCGCGTACTATCTGCGTAAAACTTACGGTTGCGCCTTGAACTTCGAACAATTGGCCATTGATAAAGAAGCACTGCGCCAAGTTAAACATGCAGAACCAAAAGTAATCAAATTAGGCAGTATGGAATTTTTACTGCAACCCTATGGAAGTTCATCCGGCTTTCCCTTTGTCATAACCAATCCAGATTACACCATTGCTTTTGGTGAATTCAATAACCCTTCCTTTTTCGTCAAATTCCGCAGCCTGGCTCTATGGCGTGAAGGCGCTTTTTCATTGCATCAACGATTCATGCATTGGGCGGAAGAATTAGGATTTGAGGGTTTCAAACCAGAGGGGCTTTCTCGTGTTGATTTTAGCTTTGATTATCACTTGCCATTTGTCGACTTTGATGAGGATAGTTTTGTATCACTTTCCACCAAGGACACCCAATACCGCAAAGATGGCAAGGTACAGACTTTCAAGTTCGGAGAATCCGATATTGTTCTAAGAATTTACGACAAAATCGCAGAGATAGAAGAACAAAGTGGCAAATCATGGTTTTTTGAATTGTGGGGCGTTAATGAAAACGTCTGGCGCATCGAATGGCAAGCTCGTAAAGACACGCTCAAGCGTTTTGGTGTTCGCACGTTTGCCGACCTGCAAGACGGTCAGGGTGATGTGTTGCGCTACTTAGCTGAAGAACATACCTCCCTGCGAAACAAAAACGATGACAGCAACCGCTCACGCTGGCCGCTGCATCCGCTGTGGTTAGACCTACAAGACCAAATCAAGAAATTAGAATGCCAAGGTGTATATCGAGAAATCGACCAGCAAGCCATTCTCCATGAGCGATTGATGCGTATTAGTATCAGCATGTACGGCTATTTAAAGCGTATTGCCGCTGTCCATTGTCTGCAGACTGGACAACCTATGATTACAGATGCCGAAGCCATGAGTCGTCTGGAAAAACTGATTGCCAAGGTTCATGAACCAATGACCTGGAAAAATGATGTGACCAAGCGCATTGATTCGATTCGGCTGGGAAAATGGTAATGCCAACGTTACATGAGATGATTCTCCAACTACTTAATGCACGAAAAAATCGTGTATTACTGGTTGCACAATCATCTTTGCCAGAATCTCAATTTAAGGCATTCCGGCAGATATTTTTAGATGAATTCGGCAAAGGTGGTCTGGAAAAGGAGTTGGAAAGGGTAATTGCTGAAAAGTATCACAAGGGAAGGTGAGGCATGGGCAGGAATATACTATGCAAAAAAGGAGGTGCCATTATGAATGAGCATCAAACACGATTTAAATGTTTCCATTATTTTTGATCCTAGCTTCCACAACGATATCATTATGGAAACAGAATTGACCTTGATACGGTCAATACTGCCTGAGATACTTCAGGAAGTTATTGTTCAAACTGAACTCGATAAGGAGTAAGTAAAATGCGGATTGCGCTTTATGCTCGCGTTTCCACGGTTAAGCAAGCGGAAAAAGACTTGTCTATCCCTGACCAATTGCGTCAAATGCGCGATTGGTGTCAAGTCAATGGACATACCGTGATTATGGAATACGTTGAGCCAGGCGCATCCGCAACCGATGATAAAAGACCCGTGTTTCAGCAGTTGATTGCTGATGCCACACTAAAACCGAGTCCTTACGATATTGTTGTCGTACATAGCTTGTCACGCTTCTTTCGTGATGCTTTGGCATTCGGCTTATATGAACGCCAATTAAACAAATCTGATGTAAAGCTAATCTCTATTACCCAGCAAACCAGTGATGACCCAAGCGGAGAAATGGCGCGTAAGATATTTAGTATCTTTGATGAATACCAAAGCAAAGAAAACGGCAAGCACACGCTACGCGCTATGAAAGAAAATGCAAGGCAAGGATACTTCAATGGTTCTCGCCCGTCGTTTGGTTATAAAACAGTTGAAGTAGAAGCAACTGGCAACAAGGTCAAGAAAAAGAGACGCTTTGCCATTAATGAACAAGAAGCGGTTATTGTTCGCAAAATCTTTGATCTGTACCTGAATGGCTATCTTGGCCAATCCTTTGGTGCCAAGCATATTGCCGTTCATTTAAACGAGCGTGGCTTTACACTTCGCGGTAAACAATTTGCACGTAATCGGGTGTATGAGATTCTTTCCAATTCGACTTACCACGGTGAATTTATTTTTAACAAACGAGACGCCAAGAATAAAAAGACCAAGCCGGAAAGTGAATGGATACGTATGGCAGTTGAGCCGATTATTGAGAAATCCATGTTTGATGTTGTACAAACACGTAAAGCAGCACGTGCGCCTTCAGTTGTGCCACCAAGAGTAGTTAATTCTCCTACCTTGTTGACTGGTTTGTTGAAGTGCGGCTGTTGTGGTGCCGGGATGACATTGGCCACGGGAAAAGGCGGGCGCTATCGTTATTACAAGTGCAATACGCGTATCAGCAAAGGAACCAAACTCTGTGATAGTCGCAGTTTCCCCATGGAAAAACTTGATACGCTGATACTCAATGCATTGGCTGACAAAGTATTTGATCCAAAACGGGTGAAAACCATGTTGTCTGATATGAAAAAACAGATTAAGGCTGCACAAGAAAGCCAAGATGATGGCTTAAAAAAACTCACTAAGGAACTCGACGAATTAAAGACCGCTACTGATCGACTTTATGAAGCGGTGGAAAAAGGATTATTACCGCTAGATTCCTCACTGCAAGAGCGTTCCCATAAATTACAAGCGAGAAAGCAAGAATTATTGATTGAAGTTGCTGGTTATCGTCGTCAGCAACAATTGCCAGACATTAAACAGAATCAGCTTACAACCTTTACCAAGGCATTACGTTCTAAACTGATGGATCGGTCAAGCGGCTTTGGCAAAGAATATTTGAAATTATTGGTGAGTGAAATTCGCATCAAAGGCAATCAGGCTGAGATTACTGGTAGTTATTCAGCACTTGCTCATGCAGTAGAAGATACAAAAAAGGGCGCTCTAAATAGAGTGCCCAGCTTTGTACCGAAATGGCTCCCTGACCAGGGCTCGAACCTGGGACAAACGGATTAACAGAAGCATGAACAGTCAGAATTATGGCGACTAAGCTGAAGAATAGAAAGCAGTTTTTTCCCGCCTTCCCATTAGCCCAACAGCAACCGAACTCTACCCGAACCAGAGCTCATCATAGCGCTCAATTTCTTCTGGGTATTTGACAAAAATCATCGAGTTACCGCAAAAAAATGCCGAACTGACCCCGAACGCCCCTCAGAAAACTCAAAATACTCAACGGCTTACGAAAACTGCCAGAACTGACCCAAAATTGCAGAATGTGTGCCGTGTGCGCGCCCGATGGGGGTAGCCAGGAGCCCCTCAAAATTGCCTCAGAGTGGCCAACTCTGTGTGCGAGTGGGGTGACGTCGCGTGCCTTGAACCCCTAAAAATCACACCCGGCTGCGGTGTGGGCGTGCGCTGCGACTGCCGAACCAACCGAGCTATTTGTCCTGAGTTGCTTCATCTCTCTTTTTGACCAGCGTTCACTTAAAACTGGGGATGGCTGATAGCCGCCTATCGATAGTATTCATAGGCTACTTTAGCAGTGAAAGCCAGCATGCGATCCAAAGGAGCTACTCGCCCTATATTGCCAAATGACAACATACTACGGAAAGCGGACAGTCGATTCCGTTGGGTCAACTCGATCTATCGCTCAACCTTTTTAGCAAATTTATGGCACTGCACTAGCCCATGTTAATCGCATGCATTATTATTGAGACTGACGCAGTAAAACTGGTTAACTTATGGGTAGAATTTAAGGAGTATATAATTACGGTTCTTTTAACCAAAAGAACGATTTGCGATCCCAATTAGCCAGGTAAGATGGATCAGGGCACAGATTCGTTTTGGCTATATAACGAAAACTGCTTGAGTTAGCTGCCTTAAAATTTTAAAGCTTTAAATAGTAAGGTTTTTGTTCGCCTAAAATATGGTTTCTTTCACGTTAAACAAAGAGCAAAACACCATCAAGAAAAGGTGGGTTTTCGTTCCCATCACTAGAAACCCAACCGCTAATTCCGGCAGTATTAACAACAAATGCGATATCCGTGTCATTTTTAAAATATGGGTCGTTGGTGGGGCTGCTATAAGCGTTGATCTCTAACTCCCTAGTTTTGGTATAATCACCGCCGTTATTAAGGGAAATATCAACAAACTCATCAAAACTAAAATTTCTACGCGCATTAATTGCTGTACCAAAAAATAATGATTCCAGTGATTCGCTAGTAGCTGGAATATTTCCCAAGTGTGAAATGCCGCCTAATTCTTCTGGTGTAAAAATCCCATCTTCACTTCCTTTAAAATTACTAGGGTTAAAACGCGAGTTATATACATCGGGGCCTGTAAAACTTAAGATACTCTCTTTTAATGCGGCAGTAGATAGAACTCCAGAATTTTCGTTGAACGAAATAACAGCCCCAAAAACTACCATGTCTGGTGACAGCAAATCACGTTTGTCTGAAGTGCCTGTATCGATAGGATCCAAACTGTTACTATCAAGTTCTGTAGTGTTCAATCCATATGATGCAAAATATCCATTAATATCACTGGTAGCAAACCCAGTGATTTCGCTAAGCATCACCGTTGTTACATCATTCTGCTTTGCCGTATTATAAATAATCGTGGGTTCATTGACATGTAGCAGAATAAAATCATTGGCTTGCTGAACTGTGACACCTAAGGAAGTTAAGTGAGACAACGTGGCCGCTGACACTGCAATATCCGTCGAAGTTACGGTATCAATATCTTCATAGATCGAAAGTGAATAAAAGGTATCGCTTACAGTTTGATTCCAGCTAGCATTAACATAGTATGTTCCCGTATAGGGAGCTATCCAATCGAATATGACATCATGCTTTTCAAGAAACTCACTGGATTCACTATTTGTTTGAATGGCATTTCCTTGGTTGTCGTATATGATAAGAAGAAAAGGATCCATAGCACTTCTAGAAAACGTGTCGTAAGTCGCCTCATTTTTTGCATCGAAACGATAAATGGAATGTAAAATTGCATGGGGCTCACTACCAAGAACACTAATTGCGTTATCCCAATCACTGTCAGCAAGTGGGGGAGAAATAGGTGAAAAAGTCAGCAATTCCGCATCGGATAACTGGGAAGGAGTTAAGTCAGGGAGAAAATCAAGTGTAGTATATGAAGCCATCACGGTTTTTCCTTATAGTTTCTGTTTTTTTATCGAAGACATAAATTTACTAAATGTATTTTAGTAATATAAAACATTTATTATCTAAAAAATTAATAAATTCAAAAGGTTGAAGGATCTAAGCGCTAATATTTAGTATGCTATCAAATAAGATTGCGCTATTAGTGTTGCCAATGGTTTCTACCGTATGTATACCAAATTCATTCGTTGCTTCTACTAAGACAGCATCATTGAAAATAGGGTTGGGGGCAGGATCACTGAAGACACTATCCATTAATGCCAAGAAATCAGGTGAATCATCGTTATTGGCTGAGTCGGCGAGAAACTCGGTAATTTGATTGAATTGTAAAGCTTCTGATATGTCTATTGCCTTATATACGTGAATAAATGTACCAAGAACTAAAGATTCAATATTTTCAGTATTAGCAGCAACATTACCCAAGCGAGCTGTGCCTAATTCATCAGGAGTAAATACACCATCTTCAGAACCTATAAATTTACTGGGATTAAAAGCTGAAAAATAATCTTCAGGATTTGTTGCTGCAATAATATTTTCTCTTAATGCAGCGATTGATAAGGCCCCGGTGCTGTCATTGAAAGCCAGATAATTAGTTAAAGACGCCACTGGCAAGCCAACCTCATCAAGATCAGCAGCATTCAGTCCGAATGATACAAAATACGTGCTGATATCGCTCGTGGAAAAGCCGGTGATTTCACTGAGCATTAATGCTGTTATGCCAAACTGTTGGGCCGTATTAAAAATTATTTCAGGTTCATTAATATGCGACAGGATAAAATCATTAGCTTGTTGAATTGTGACGCCTAGCGAGGTCAAATGGGATTCGGTTGACATAAGGATTCCTGGTTTTTCTTTATTTTATAGCGCATTGCATTCTGTTTTTTCCAAGCAATAAAAAAGCCATAGATACAAGTAACAACAAGCTGATGAATTATTATCACTTTGTCCATCTAAGAAAATAGGAGAGATACTAAGTTCTAGCTTGGACTCTACTGACGAAATCAATGTCTGTCACTTCATTCTTTATATCAGATGTTATCGCAAAGTTTAGCGGTTATTAGCCATCAACGCGGGCACCTCTAGAGCTTGAATCCTGTGATCGAACCTACTCCTGAACAAAAACCATTACCCTCATCATTAAGAGACGTATAAGATACTGAGCCAGATACCTTGTTATCAGGTAGAACAGATAGATTTATTACTGACGATTCTCTGGAGAAAGACGCGGTATTACCAGCCAAATCACCAACCAAGTCACCGCCTCCATAATCTTCAATAAAGCCAAAACGTCCTTCAATAGAGGTTCCAGCCTGAGTGATTTTAGCAGAAAAATCAAAGTTAAATTCTGGATTGTCACCACAAGTATTGGGGCCTATAGTTAGATGCATGTTCCAAGATCCCGCAATATCTGCAGTCGACTTAGAAATAGCAAAATTCTCAATATTTGAAAAATCACTAATCCCTTGATCGTTAATTGCTTGAACAGCTATGAAAAATGCAGCACCTTCCCACAATGAAGCAGAAAAATTGGTTTGCCCTCCAACATTCAAACTAACTATAGAATCAGGCCCCGTGAAAGGGTCTGGCGCGTAACTAAGTATATATTCTGTTGTGTCGGGAACATTAGTCCAAGTAATTGTGATATTTAACCCACTAATAGAATGAAAAAGTGTTGGAGCCGTCGGCGCTGCAACTGAGGGCATTGAAAAAACAAGTAAAGTTAAAGCTGTTAAATGTGTAGAAAATCCTAACTTCATTGTTTCCTTTCCTTCTTATATAGTTGTTTAAAAAGAAGAATGCAAAGTGAGAAAATTACAGACAGCTCACCACAGAGCAAAGGTACCACAGAATGGACTAAAAAAAGGGCTCTGTCGCATTAACTCAATGGAATCGACTGTCCGCTTTCCGTTGATATGTTGTCATGTGGCAATATGAGGCGAGTAGCTCCTATTGGCCGACTCCGGTCTTTCGTGAGAATAATTCCCGAGTATTTTAGTCAGTTGACCGAAACCGACCCAAAG
>JAJFJH010000281.1 GCA_021774155.1 Nitrosomonas sp. | reverse complement strand
CTTGTCTGAAAACAAATCCCCGATTCTTAGTGGAGCGGGAGTGGTTGCAGTGCTAAGCGCTGGAGCCTCAGATGCCGCAGTGGCGGAGGAAGCCCAGCTCTGCGCTCGGGTTTTGGGAGCTGAAGTTCTGGCTGTCACTGATGTAGGAGTGGCCGGCATCCACCGCTTGCAAAACGCACGCCCAGCTATGGAGCGGGCTAATGCTATAATCGTTGTGGCTGGAATGGAGGGGGCGCTGCCCTCAGTTGTCGCTGGGTTAACTGACAAGCCGGTAATAGCAGTGCCGACCTCGGTAGGCTATGGAGCTTCATTTGGCGGTCTTGCGGCGCTCCTGGGTATGTTAAACGGCTGCGCCAGCGGAGTCGCGGTTGTGAATATTGACAATGGTTTCGGAGCAGCGACTTTGGCTGTGAAAATCGGTTTGCAGGTTTCAGCTCTGAAAGAGAAAGAACCCAACTAACAATGCGATCTCTACATTTTCATTGTCATTCAGGAGTCTCCGGCGACATGTTGCTCGGCGCTTTGCTGCACCTCGGTGTCCCATTGGCGGTTCTCAATGACAGCATCTCAGCCCTTGGACTCAGCGGATTATCACTGAGCGCACGAAGTGTCAGCAAGTCTGGCATCAGCGCGCAGAAAGTTGATGTGAAAATCGACAGAGAAGTTAAGCTCAAACACTATTCAGAGGCTAGAGCTGTTGTGCGCGATTCATCTCTGAGCGAACTAACCAAGAAACGCTCGCTCGCGGCGCTACGAGCAATCGCCGCCGCCGAAGCAAAAATCCATGACTCCGATATCGAGACAGTGCACTTTCATGAACTAGGTTCTCTAGATACAATAGCGGATATTGTCGGAGTCTTTAGCGCAATTGAATACTTGAAGATTGAGGCTGTCAGTTGTTCTCCTATCGCTGTCGGTGGGGGAGTGGTCGAAATCGAACATGGAGTTGTACCGAATCCAGCTCCAGCGACCCTAGAGCTCTTGCGAGGGTTGACTGTAGATCGCTCCGCTCTCTCAGGTGAGCGCGCCACACCAACAGGAGTGGCAATCATGCGCACTCTACTTACTGAGCCGGAGCTAAGAGCTGAGAGACGATCTTCCAAAGAAGCAGTCTTACGAGGAGTTGGCTATGGAGCGGGAACCGCAGATTTCAGCGATCGCACAAATGTCCTGCGCGCTGAGATTTATGAAACTGAAACGCTCAGCAAGGATTCATCAGAGAGCGACCAGATAATTCAGATAGAAACCACCATTGATGACATGAATCCTCAGCTATATGGACATCTGTTCGAGAGATTATACTCCTCTGGCGCATTCGAAGTCTTTACAGTGGCGATTATGACCAAAAAGACTCGCCCAGGGCAAAACTTGGTAGTTCTAGCTCCAGCGGAAAAACTACAGCTCCTTGCTGGAATAATCCTCACCGAAACAACCAGCGCTGGGGTTCGTTTTCAACAGCTTGAACGACTCAAAGCAGAGCGCGAACTGCGAGAGGTCGAGACCGAATATGGACCAGTAGTGGTTAAACGCATCAGTTTCAACGATTCCACGCGCTGGCAGCCTGAATATGATAGCTGTCTAACCTTAGCGCGAACAACTGGGGCGCCATTAGTTGAAATCATGCGCTCAGCCCAACGTGCGGCAGAGGATACCTCACTCGCCGCAAAGTGAAATATACCGTGAACACACCGTGAAAATATCGTGAAATACACGATGAAATACACGATGAAATACAAAGTGAAAATAGAGCCATATCGGCTGTGCGCCCTAGTTGCCCCAAATACGAATCTTGCGTATAGTCAACTAGAGTATTTGAGGCCTCAGTCAGTATTATTGACATTCTAGGCTGGGCGTTTGGGCTAGAATTATGAACTTTCTCGGATTCAACCTTTGAAATAACGGAATATACAACGATGAAAATCTTGGTAATTGCACAACAAAAAGATGGTAAAGCCACGAGCGCAACTCTTGAGGCTCTCGGCTCTGTCTCTGGTTTCGGAGCCGAACTGGCAACCGCCGCCTTGGCCGAAGATGCGCAAGCATTTGCTGGTGAGTTGGCTGGAGCCGGCGGCGGGAAGGTCTTCGCGGTTTCAAACGCTGGCCTCAAAAACTTCGATCTGAAAATCTATAGCGCGGTTTGCAAAGAGTTGATCGACAAGTTTTCCCCAGATCTGGTCGTCGCTCCGAGCGCGGGAAGTGGCAATTCTCTGCTGGCTTCACTTGCGGCAAAGTGCGGCGGCGGTATGGTCTCCGATATTATCTCGCTACGTATTGATGGCGAGGCTCCAATAGCGACCAAACCTCAATATGGCGGCAAAGCGCTGAGCGAAATCTCTTCAAATGGCTCAGACGCTCCGTTTTTTGTGACACTGCGCCCCAAAGCATTCGAGCCAGCAACTGCTGGTTCAGGGGAAGTGGTCACTGAGTCAGTATCCGATGAATGTTTCACACCTTCATTAACAGTTACCGAATCAAGCAAATCAGGCGGTGAGACAGTGAAGCTCGAAGAGGCCGATGCTGTGGTCTCTTTCGGTCGAGGTCTACAGGCCCAAGAGAATATTCCGTTGGTGCAGGATCTGGCTGATTCCCTCGGTGGGGCTTTGGGAGCCTCGCGCGCGGTTGTCGATGCTGGCTGGATTGAATACAAACATCAAATCGGGCAGACTGGCAAAACAGTCACACCACGCCTCTATGTTACAGTAGGTATCTCTGGAGCGATCCAACATCTAGTTGGAATGCAAAGCTCCAAAACTATTGTGGCAATCAACAAAGACAAAGACGCACCGATCTTCAATGTCGCCTCCTATGGCATTGTCGGTGATGCAATGGAGATAGTCCCAGCCCTCTCGGCTCGTTTCAAACAGGGTGGCTAAGTGTCACTTTGACTAGAGCCTTTTCTTAGAAGAACATTTCTAGGTAGATAATAAGAGAGCCTTCAGCAAATCAGCTGAAGGCTCTCTTTGTATACTACACATTTATGGTAGTTCATACTGATGATTGAGTCTACGGACCGGGGGGTGGGACTACTATAGCTGTGTCTCTTAGGGTGATGCCACCTCCGCAACCATCAGTTGCTGTTAGGGTGACCTCATATGTGCCTGGGGCCGTATAAAAATGACCAACTAGGTGTCCTGTATCAGTTACGCTACCATCTCCGAAGTCCCAACTCCAATTAGTGATTACTTGATTTGAAACATCCTCAAATATGAAGACAGAATCCACTGTGTCTACATTAACGACGGTGTCAAAACTCATGGTGAATGGAATCGAGCTTAACGGCCCTGCGAAAGAAACAAAACTGTCTATGGCGGATGTATCGGTCTCACCGCAGGTAGATTGTGTTATTAGCTCAACATCATAGTAGCGGTTAGTCTCCGTATAGGCGTGGAGAGGGGATGGGTTATTTGTGCTGTCGTGAGTGCCGTCGCCGAAACTCCAATACCGTCGTACGATATCACCTGACGAGTTATCCAAAAACTTGACTTGGAACTGCTGGAACGGTGATTCGCAGGCATTTGGAGAATTCAATGTCGTGAAGCTTGCGATGAGAGAATCGTGCAGTGTTACAGCATCAACTTTCGAAGCGATATCCGTTGAACCATCGGTACTCTCTACAGTCAAAGATACTGTAAAGGTCCCGGCGGAGTCGTAGATGTGGGACACTACGAATGCGGTAGTATCAAGTGTATTGCCATCACCAAAATCCCAGCTACGCAAAGCTATATCTTCTGGCGCATCCACAGTACTTGAGTCACTAAAATTCACCGTGAGAGAGCCGCAACCGGCAGCTACAAACGGCGAGTCAATTACAAAAATAGCCCTAGGGCAATTAGCTATCGTAATC
>JAJFJH010000029.1 GCA_021774155.1 Nitrosomonas sp. | reverse complement strand
AGCTATTGTCGGTGCTGCCGGTATTCGACCGACATTTGCAGCAGCACGTGCTGGAAAGCAGGTATTGCTTGCCAATAAAGAAACCTTAGTAATGGCAGGGCGAATCTTCATGGATGTGGTGAAAGAGCATCATGCAACACTGTTACCAATTGATAGCGAACATAATGCCATCCATCAATCGCTTCCTGACCGTTTTAGCGGCAATCTTGCTAAAGACGGTATTCGTCGAATTTTATTGACTGCGTCGGGCGGGCCATTTCGATGTTCATCTATGTCCGAATTAGAAAATGTGTCACCAGCACAAGCATGTGCACATCCAAACTGGGATATGGGTCGAAAAATATCGGTTGATTCGGCAACTATGATGAACAAAGGATTAGAGGTTATTGAGGCGCATTGGTTATTCAATGCGGCGCCAGAGAAAATACAAGTCGTCATTCATCCGCAAAGCGTCATACATTCTATGGTTGAGTATATCGATGGTTCTGTTTTGGCACAACTAGGTAACCCCGATATGCGTACACCAATTGCTCATGCCATGGGTTATCCAGAACGACTTGAGAGTGGCGTGTCATCATTGGACATGTTTAAAGTCGCGCAGTTAGATTTTGAGGAGCCTGATTTGGCGCGTTTCCCCTGTCTGAGACTCGCATATCAAGCATTAGCAGATGGTGGTAACATGCCAGCCATACTTAACGCTGCCAATGAAATTGCAGTGGAATCTTTTCTCGAAGGTCGGATGTCATTTACAGCTATTCCATCAATGATTGAACATACCATGCAAACGGTGACTCAAAGGGATGTGGCGACGCTGGACGATGTTCTTGAAGCAGATAAATTGGCACGTGAGGTGGCTCTTGAAAGGTTAGCCAGGCAGGTATAATTTCTTGATTTTAAATTGTTGCATTCTCAAGTAGTCTAAATCGACATGACAATACTTTTTACTATTCTTTCTTTCATTGTTGCGCTAGGTATTTTGATCACTTTTCACGAGTTTGGTCACTACCTAGTTGCGCGGTTATGTGGCGTGAAGGTACTCAAATTTTCAATTGGGTTTGGCAAACCATTATTTCGCAAACAGTGGGGAAAAGATCAGACCGAATGGGTTGTTGCGGCGATTCCTCTCGGTGGTTACGTCAAAATGCTGGATGAACGAGAAGGAAAAGTCGAACCTGAAGATTTGCCACGTTCATTTAATCGGCAAACCGTTGGGCGTCGTTTTGCAATTGTTTCAGCAGGGCCCATAGCTAATTTCTTGTTAGCTATTTTCTTCTATTGGCTGCTGTTTATCATTGGCATGAATGGGATGAAACCAATATTAGGACCTATTGTTCCTTCAACCCCTGCAGCATTTTCTGCATTTGTGGAAGGTGAAACCATCCAGAAGATAAATAACAAACCGGTTGCGAGTTGGCAAGATGTTCGTTGGGCACTATTAACCCACGCGGTCGATCAAACGCCACATTTACAAGTAGAAACGGTCAATGATAAAGGCGAGATCGCACAGCGCAATCTGAATCTGAGTCATATATCGCCAGATGAGTTGGATGGTGATTTTTTGGGAATTATCGGATTAAGCAGCTATCAACCCGCATTAAAACCAATTATCGACCAGGTAATGTCTGGGGGTGCAGCAGATAAAGCGGGTTTGCTAGTTGGGGATGAAATTTTGGCCATTGACGATGAGGATATCTATGACTGGCAAGTACTGGTACAAATCATACAGAATAGCCCTAATCAATTATTGAGTTTGGATGTGCTGCGTGACAATCAAGTCATCCGCGTTGCGATGACACCAGAGTCATCCAACGAGGGTGGCCAGCAAATTGGAAAAGTTGGAATTGTGCCTTTTATTGATTATTCTGAATTTGAAGACTTATTCGTAAAAGTCAGCTATCCGGCCGCTGAATCTTTTTTCAGAGCCATTGATAAAACATGGGACACGTCTATTTTAACGTTGCAAATGCTAGGAAAAATGATCACGGGTGATGTCTCAATGAAGAATCTTAGTGGCCCCATTTCAATAGCTGATTATGCAGGTCAATCTGCACAAATGGGTCTGGCACCGTACATTGGGTTTCTGGCGTTAATTAGTATTAGTCTGGGCGTGCTGAATTTGTTGCCAATTCCCGTCCTGGACGGGGGACATTTAATGTATTATGTCATTGAAATTGTCAAAGGCAAGCCCCTCTCTGAGAAAGCCATGTTGCTGGGTCATCAGGTTGGCATGGCCATGTTATTCACCCTAATGACTTTTGCCATATACAATGATATTCATAGGATTTTTTCTGGTTAAGAAATGAAACTAAAGTATTTTGCTGCGTTTGTTTACTTCATTTATTCTTTCAATTCTTGGGCAAGTGAACCATTTGTAGTTAAGGATATTCGGGTAGAAGGCATACAACGTACTGAAGCGGGTACTGTTTTTAGTTATCTTCCTATTAAGGTCGGCGACACGCTTGATGATACGAGAGCCGCTGCAGCTATTAAAGCGCTCTATGCGACCGGCTTCTTCAAAGATGTTAAATTAAAATCAGGCGATGGCGTACTCATTGTTCAAGTGGAAGAGCGTCCTGCCATTGCTGAAATTTCCATTAATGGCGCCAAGGAATTTGAACCTGATAAGTTAAAAGAAGGTTTAAAACAAGCCGGTCTATCCGAGTCACGCATTTTTAGCCGTTCACTCCTGGAGCGTGCTGAGCAAGAGCTAAAACGTCAATATATCAGCCGTGGAAAATACGCGGTGAAAGTCACAACAACAACAACCCCCTTAGAACGTAATCGATTGGGAATCAATTTCGATATCAAAGAAGGCAGGACTGCACGAATCCGTCAGATTAATATTGTTGGAAACAATGCATTTGGTGACGATGACTTACGCGGCTTGTTCGTACTCAGAACGCCTGGAATGCTCACCTGGTTTACCAAGAATGATCAGTATTCAAAGCAGAAATTATCAGCTGACTTAGAGACATTACGCTCTTATTATCTGGATCGCGGTTATTTAGA
>JAJFJH010000280.1 GCA_021774155.1 Nitrosomonas sp. | reverse complement strand
AAATAAGCAGCGTATGCCCGGTCTAACTCAAGCTCAAGTGCATCAGTCGACATGTCGTCAAAATTATTAACCATGAGTGTCAAGCGATCATAGACTGCCAAACCAAACGCGCTCTGCAATGTTTTGTCGATAACCTGAACAGCCAATCTAACATCTTGGGTATTTCTAATATCTTCTATGGCAACTAAAAGACTATTGCCTAGCCCCATGCCATAGACCTGATCAAGAAACTGCACTATTTCTTGCAACTCACCTGCATATTCCGCCGCGATTGCATCCGCATCAACAGGGTCTTGCCCACGCAACGTGCCAATTGTCTGAAAAGATAAAACAGCGGGATCAACAAAACTGGTTACATTGGTTTTATTATAATTAGCCAATACAAGCTCATTCTCGTAGTTTTCCAGGATTCCGGTTATCGTCTGACGAGCATCGCCTGCCTGAGATACATCATTATCGTTACTGGCAACCTTCAAGTTACTTAATGCATTCACTAAGTCGTTACGTTCGGCAGAACCCAGACGCAATTCCAAGTCATCAGCAAATACGTTGGCATAGAGCAACGCTTCCTCAGCGAAGATTTTTGCTTTTTCTCGATCATTACCAACACTTTCTTCATTTGCACTCAACTCGGCTTTAACACGGCCAATAAACCCTTTACTTAATTCACTGACAATCTCATCTGCCACGACATCTGCCACATTACCGGTCAATTGGGTTTTTATTAGGACATTACCAACAGGATTGTCACGTGCGACAAAACTCTCGATGATGCGGTAAAATATTTCGCCCTCTTTTTGTTTCTCCAGCGCTTCTTCTAACTCTCTATCCCTATTCGAGATAATTCCTTCAACCTCCCTTAACACGCCAATATAATAAGTCCTAGCCAGTAATAAACGGATATTTTGGCGCTCAATACCAATGGTAATTTTGTCCTCGGCTGCATTCTCTTTATTCAATGCTATTTCACCGCGCGCAAACGCGTCAGTTATCTGAACATCAAGGCCTGGGTTATTCCCCGTCTCAATAGTTTGTCTGTTAGCAGTAAGAATCTTATTATCTCTGGCAGCCGTTCCTCTAAGCGCTTCAAATGCAGCGGCTGCTTCATTCCATTGAGAGACTAGTTCTGCGGTTGTCTTGTCATCAAAATCATCACGTACTGATGTAATACGCTCGAGTATTGTTTGAAAGAAAACACGTTGTAGGGTCTTATCGATGACCTGCACTGCCAGCTTTTGCTCTGTATTGCTCTTAACATCTTCAATAGCAGCCAGCATATCACTGTCTAATGTCAATGCAGACTCAGTATCTACCTGTTGTGTCAGTGTCTGTAAGTCACCCGCATATTCCTGCAGGAGCGCATCGCCATCAATAGGATCTTGTCTGCGCAACTCGCCAATTGTTTGGAAAGATGCAACAGCGAGATCAATAGCGCCCTCTGCAACCGTTGCTTCTAGTGTGGCTGCTTGAATCGCTGTACTTTTAACACCAAGCGCTACAGGCCCACCAATCAATATCAAAACACTGGCCAACGACACCAGAGATTTAGAAAAATGAAACATATAAAAATTCCTTTAATAATAAAAACAACTCAGAAAACAATGATAATCTTAACACCAATGATAATCATTATTATCCGTAATTACAACAAAATATGATTTTCCCATTTTCCCTTATCTGAAATGGAATAATACTGAATTAATAAGTGCCATATATCCCAACACCTACCAGAAAACCACTTAGAACGACCCTGCATTTAAATTACAGCAGCAGGGAGCATTGTCCTAAAAATTAACAATCAATGAGGCACGTATTGCTATAGGAGAACCCGGCGACATATTGTTATTATTATGCACAGACGCAATATATTTGGTATCGAAAAGATTCTCTATATTCACCTGTGCGCGTACTTGTTTAGTCAATCGCGCATAAAAAGCGGCGTCGACCCGCGTAAAACCCTGCACTCTCACTCTATTATCTGCTGAAGCAAACATGTCACTTCTGTTGATGACGCCCACTGCCGCGCCGAGTTTTGGTGTAAAGTCATAACGACTCCACATCGAGAATGTATTACGTGGCAATTCCCCGACGGTTGCACCCTCTTTTCCTAAATCACTGTCACTATTAATTATTTCCCCTTCCTGGAAAGCATACCCGCCCATTACACTCCAATTCGGCGTCAGCTGACCACTCAGACTCAACTCAACACCTTTGGTTCTTTGTCCTTTGACCAAAAATGTTTCACCACCCTGATTTGATGTTGTAATCACGTTATCACGATCCAGCTGATAAACCGCACCAGTGACGGCTAGGTCAGGGCGTATATCCCATTTCACACCCGCTTCCAGCGTGGTAAACTTCTCCGGTTTCAGTGTTTCCCGGGTTACTTGAAGGCCAGTTAATTGTTCGCCTGCACGCGGCACAAATGCCTGACTATAACTGGTATAAATTGAAATGGGCTCAATTGGTTTATAAATAATACCAAAGCGCGGTGATATCAGATCATCACTGGTTTTTAATTGGGTACCACCACCGTTTCTTTTGGTGAAATCTACTTCAAACTTATCGTAGCGCACACCCGCAATAGCCTGTAATTGTGGCAATATTTCTATTTGATCTTGGATATAAAGTGACGTGATATTCACAACGCTGTGGTTGTCTGCATCCTGGTCCCGCGTAGTAAATGTTATGGGGGCCTGGGTGACAGGATTACTCAACGGAACAAACAGACTATTTAATCTTGAGCTGTTATTAAAAAAACCTGTTCTGCGATTATCGTTTGTTACTTGGCGCCCAACCTCAACACCTGCCAACAATGTATGGTTGATCGGACCGGTATTCAATGAATAAAGCAGATTTGTCTGATTAAAAACATTTTCCCGATCAGTTGTATTGTCGTAGGCTCCCAATGACACCCGGTCTGCCACAACGGGGCTATTGGCAAACACATTTCCATAGAATTTGTCATATTGAGCATAATTTGTCTGATTACGCAATGTCAGGCCGAGGTCAAATCGATGTTCAATGAATGAATTAAATGACAGCACATCGACTTCCGCATTGCTACGGTTGGGGTCACCAAAAAACTGTGAGCGCCCAACCTTGGCAGGCGCGCCATTAAAGGATGGTATACCCCGATCAGCAGTACGATGGTCGTGAAAGCGTTCCATATTTAACACAATTTTTGTGCGTTTGGTAGGTAGGATCGTAATGGTCGGTGAAATACCACGACGACTTAAATTAACGCCATCACGAAAGCTACCGGAATCTTCGTACATGGCGTTCAAACGAAAAGCAATCTTGTCATGAATACCTTGATTAATATCAGCCGTGATTCGTTTTTTGTTAAATGACCCACCCTGAAATGACAGTTCACGAAAAGAATCCCAGCTAGCCTGCTTACTGACACGATTAACCACGCCACCGGAGCCGCCACGGCCAAAAATCATACCATTAGCCCCTTTCAGAACCTCAATTCGCTCAATATTATATAAATCACGGAAAAACTGAACATCATCACGCATACCATCAATAAAGAAATCGCCCGTTGAACGATTACCTCGGAAAATTAATGCATCACGATTACCTTCACCTTGCGACACACCCACACCCGGTACATAACGCACCGCATCACCCAAGCTTTGTATCGCCTGATCCTGAATAACTTCTCTGGTTAACACGGAGATAGACTGCGGCACATCACGTAACAATGTGTCTGTCTTGGTCGCCGTGACACTACTCGTAGCAACATAACGACTAACGCCGGTGGCTGCAACTTGTATCGAAGGCAGTACAGTAACTACTTCATTAGTAGCCTCTGGCACTTTCTGAATTTTGAAACCATCCGCCTGTGCAACTGCCTGAAAACCACTACCAATCAACAAAGAATCTAGCCCACCCTGCACTGTAAAGTGACC
>JAJFJH010000279.1 GCA_021774155.1 Nitrosomonas sp. | reverse complement strand
CCAGAACCTGGCTTGCTTCATCACTCGGATCGGGGTAGCCAATATGCCAGCCATGAATACCGTGGACACCTGTCTATCATGAAGATGGAACAGAGCATGAGTCGAAAAGGAAATTGTTGGGATAATTCTCCGACAGAGCGGTTCTTTCGTAGTCTTAAACATGAACAACTGAACTATGAAAGATTCAGAACCAAGGAACAAGCAAAACTGAGTATCATTGACTATCTGGCTTTTTATAATGGGAAACGCTCGCACTCAAAATTAGGCTACCAATCACCGATGGAATTTGAGCATCTATTTTATAGAAAGACTGCTTAAAAAAGTGTCCGGTTTTAGTTGACCATTACATTACCATTTTGATTAATTGATTCATTTTGATGTCTCCAGTTTTAATATGAAACTTATTTTAGATTAACATTTGTTGCAAAAATCGTCCGCTTCCCGCTCAGCTTCTTCTTTATTAATGCCGTATCGCTCCTGAATTTTTCCAACCAATTCTTCACGTTTGCCTTCAATGACGTCCAGATCGTCATTCGTTAGCTTTCCCCATTGCTGCTGTGCTTTTCCACTGATCTGTTTCCAATTTCCTTTAACTTGATCCCAGTTCATAATGACGACCCCTTTTATTGAAAATAAAAATACACTGTAAAAATTGTTACAAACTAATTGATTAAACAATTTTTTTGTTTAAAGCTTTAAATTTGATAGTAAAGCCTGTTAAACAATATAGTGGAATTATTAAAGAACATTTATTAACTATGTTAATTGTCGCTACAATGGCTCATCGTATGGTGCATGTGTGTCATGCAATTAGTCTTTCGCTTCGCTTGTAACAAGTACAACTGAAAATTGGTAACACCTGAACTTTTAAGGAAGATAAGTGGACGAGCGAGTTAAATATGGAAATATATCAAAAGAAATGTGCAACAACGCCATAAAACGGAGTGTGAAGTAATGGGAGATCGAATCAGGTTTTTTCTAACACGCATTAGTGAACGACTATGGGTCAAGCCACTTGCGGTTTGTGTGCTATCAATTGCCGGCGTGTTTTTTGCGAAGATGGCGGATAATACCGAAATCGGCCAATCCGTTCCAGAGATTACTCGAGACTCAGTAGAGACACTACTGAAAGTGATTACTTCAAGCATGTTGGTGATTGCTACTTTTACTGTCGCATCAATGGTTTCTGCTTACAATTCAGCCAGTAATACAGCAACGCCACGATCTTTTCCTCTAGTCATTTCTGACGACGTTTCTCAGAACGCACTGTCGACTTTTATTGGTGCGTTTATTTTCGGCATCGTTGCATTGATTGCCTTTCAGAACGGTTATTACGATAAGGCAGGACGTTTTGCATTGTTTGTTCTTACGCTGATGGTCTTAACTATCGTGATTATCACGTTCGTGCGCTGGGTAGACCGCATCGCACGCCTTGGGCGCCTTGGGACGATTATTGATAAAGTTGAGGCAGCGACTACTGCAGCCATACTGCGACGTCGGTGCGCACCTTCCCTTGGTGGTGCCCCTGTAACGCCGGATCAGAATGAAGGACAGGCTATTTATGGCGAATCAATTGGATATGTTCAGCGTATAGATATTCCCGCGTTACAAAAGTATGCAGAGGAAATACAAATACGGATCACAGTAGTCGCTTTACCCGGTACTTTTGCCGCACCCGGTCGAGCGCTTGCATATGTGTCTTCAGGCCCAGATGCTTCTTCTGCCGTAGAGATGGGTCGGATAGCACGGACATTCCTCATCGGCGATGACCGAACATTTGACGACGATCCCAGGTTTGGCTTGGTTGTTCTTTCTGAAATTGCAAGCAGGGCACTGTCCCCAGCTGTTAACGATCCGGGTACAGCAATCGATATTATCGGAACGTTTGTGCGGCTTTTTTCGCTTTGGAATATTCCGATAAAAGCAGACGATATAAAAGCTTGTGCATGTGATCGTGTACAGGTGTATGAATTATCTTTACAAGATATGTTTGATGATGCTTTTTCAGCAATTTCCCGTGATGGAGCGGGAATGATTGAAGTCGTAGCGCGATTGCAAAAGGCGTTTGGGTCATTGGTATTTAGCGGCGATGCAACGATGCGGGATGTGGCAATGCATCATGCCCGTCTGACGCTTGCAAGAGCAGAAAAAAAAATGGAATTTCCGGAGGATTTTGAACGCGTACAAAAGCTTTTTAGAAACATTAATACGATTCAATAAAATGAGTTTGAGATAGTGTGAGACCTTTGCACGGCAAGCCCCGTCCAGAATATGTTTTGTGGAAAAATAAAGCTTTTATTACGACAGGATGCCACATTGACGCGAGTATTACACATAGCCCACGCAAACCAAAGCCTAAACCGTCCTGTGAAGTGGTCAATGACCGCGAACAACAAGATGATGAATCATCAGCCAAAGCGGCAATGCAAGTCGTTGAAGTGACTTAACCGGGAGTCGATACGGAAGCTCGCTGGGTAAAAAAATCGGCAAATCAGTGTTTGGCTATAAACAACACACCTTGGATGACAGCGGTTTGGTATGATGATAGAAACCACCGCGGCCAAGCCACGTTGGTTTGGAAGCAAGGTTCTACGTTACCAAGGTCTGGTTATAAAGTACATACCTGGCGCGTTCTGCAGGCCATACATAGCATATCACCTAAAAAGATTACCTAAGTTATTCATACAAAGTTTAGGAAAACAGGAAACGTGCGTCTTTTGACGCAGCAAATGGTGACAAGAGTGGTTATTTTTATGGCTTATCTGACTAAAATCGACAAAAAATACAGAATTTTCTAAAA
>JAJFJH010000278.1 GCA_021774155.1 Nitrosomonas sp. | reverse complement strand
TCATGGTTGGGGACTGCAGCTAAACATGTCAAAGTTGACACGTGCCTTTTACTTGAATTCTGAACGACTTTGCGCCAGATTTACTGACCAAGTCATTGTTGTATCCAGACCGGACCTGCAAAAGGGCCTTGCGCTTAAGATCGGAGGAAAGGAGAGATTCAATTTGGTCTACAATGGCATTGATTTGGACAAATATAGGGAACCGATAAACGAACAACGAGTACGCGACGAATTGGGGTTGACGCAGAGCAGCAAACTTGTGGGAATGATTGGGCGGCTGGATATGCAGAAGAATCCATTAGACTTTATTCGCGCGGCCGCCATAGTAGCCCAGGACTACTCAAACGTTCAGTTTTTAATTATTGGCGATGGCAAATTAGAGCAGCAATGTAAACAACTGATCGATAAGCTCAATCTGAATGAAAAGTTTTTCTTGTTAGGCTTCAGAGATGATGTTGCCAGAATCTTGCCTACACTGACTATTACAGTAATGAGTTCGCTTTGGGAGGGTTTACCCCTTGCCTTTCTTGAGTCGATGAGTGCAGGTAAACCAATTGTGGCAAACGATGTTGATGGGGCGAGCGATGTCGTAGTCAATGGAGAGACCGGCTTTCTTGTGCCGCCAAAGCAGCCTTCGAAAATGGCGGAGTATATTTTGCATTTGCTCAACAACGAAGAGATATGTAAGCAGATGGGGCGGATTGCTCAACAGCGTTCAGATGATTTCTCAACAGAGAGAATGGTCGGACAAATCGAATCTTTGTATAATAAATTATACGCAGCCAACCAGGGGTGGACTCCTTGTGTAAGTGTAGGTGCATTAAAAGTATTACACAAGAATTATTTACTCAAAGGGATTTTCCCGGCTCGCAGGAAAGTGGGTAACTCCGCTAACTCTACGAGTTAGCTCCGTCACCCACTTTCGATAGTTACACAAAAATCGTGACACTACCGCACCACGCAATTATACTGCACCTTCTGCGACGCAACAATGAAAGTCATCAAGGATCATCCACCTCACAATCATCAGGTACAGACCATGATTCACTCCAGCAAAGTTCACCATCCGTTCAATGGTACAATGCGACATTGGCCCTGGTTTCCCTTACAGATCTCCCAGCGCAAGATCTTATTAGCAGGGGTTGACCTGACATTACTCAACCTGGCCATGCTGCTGGGCCTGCACCTCAGAATGGACATGCCTCTCTATTTCACCACCATCGCGCTCCACCCTACATGGTTCGCAACATTAACACTTCTATGGTTAACCATTGCAGCCGCTAGTGACAATTACGAAATCCAGCAAGCCGACCAGTTATCTTCTAGCCTCCTCAGTATGGTCAAAGCCCTGCTTATTACCGGAATCATCTACACCTTTTTACCCATGGTTTCTCCACCATTAACCATTGAAGAATCACCCATCATAGTCGTTGGAATTGTGGCGGCCGGTTTACTTGCGCTCTGGCGAAGCTTTTATGCCTTGATCCTGAGTAAACCTATCTTCCAGCGGCGCGCTCTTATCGTAGGTAACAGCAAGGCAGGACATGCAATGGCAAAAGCCATTGAGAACTACAGGTCTAGTTACGAGATCGTAGGCCTCGTTGGCGAGAACGCGTCCGAACAAGTACCAGATATCAAAAACATTGCTATCTTTGGCAATGGGACCGACCTAACCACCTTGGTCAAAGACCGCGGTGTTACCGACATTGTCTTGTCCTACCACCACGGCATACCCTCCTACCAGTTGCAAGCCGCTCTACAATGTTTCCAAGAAGGGGTGCGCATCGTTATGATGCCGCAATTGTTCGAAGAAATCACTTGCCGAATCCCTGTCGAGCACATAGATGAACACTGGTTAGCGCATCTCCCCATCGATAAGGACTTCAGGCGACCGTACCTTATTCTTAAACGTGCTCTTGATCTTTTGATTGCCAGTTTCGGACTCATCCTTCTTGCGCCACTCTTTCCTATTCTCGCCCTCGCCATCAAACTGGACTCCCCTGGGCCCATTTTCTACCGGCCAGAACGCTTGGGTCGGGGTGGCAAGCCCTTCCGCCTCTGGAAGTTTCGCACAATGGTATCTGATGCCGATCGCGTGGGTGATCCCACATTTACCACAACAAACGATGAACGCATCACACGTGTTGGACGCCTTCTCCGCACAACTCATATTGATGAGCTGCCACAGTTTCATAATATTATCGAGGGCGACATGAGCCTAGTCGGACCTCGGCCAGAACGCTACGTTCCTAAACTGGAGGAAGACATCCCTTACTACCGAACTCGTTACGCTGTAAGGCCCGGTGCGGTTGGCTGGGCCCTGGTCAATCAGGGTTATGCTGAAGGTGTCAAAGGCACGCTTGTCAAGTTGCAGTACGATCTTTACTATATCAAGCACCAATCTCTTTATCTGGATATTCTCATTTTATGTAAATCCATCATTCACATGCTTACTATGCGAGGACAATAGAAAAAGGAGGGAAGGGAATGCTATGAACCATTATCAACATCAAGTTAGGTCTACGCTAAATCAGAATCCACAACTATGACCTTACATCCTAAAGGGGGGCTTTAGATGGCTAAACACAACTTAGAATCAGAGAATAATCTACGAAGAACCAAAACCAAAAAGACAAATAGGAAAAATGAGGGAATACCGAATGAGTTGCTGAGCGTAACAAAGAAACAAAGGGAGCAGAGAAAAGAGGCTTTCAAATCAGCAATTCTGGACTACAATCTCAAGCAGGCTCCCAAAACTATATTGATCACTGGCTGTTCCGGCTTTATCGGTTCGCACTTGGCCGATGCGCTTCTGGCCCAGGGCCATCGTGTGTTAGCGATTGACAACCTCTCCACTGGTCGGCTGGACAACATCCGGCACCTGCAGGAGAATCCGGACTTCAACTTCGCCTGCGCCAACATGACTTATGAAGTCGTGCTCGACCGCATGGCCTCCCAAGCTGATGTAATCATCCACTTGGCAGCGGCCGTGGGCGTCAAGTTAATCGTTGAACGACCGGTACATACCATCGAAACAAATGTCATGGGCACCGAGGCGGTTCTCCAGGTTGGGCGGCGGTATGGTTGCCGAATACTGATCGCGAGCACGTCGGAAGTCTATGGCAAGGGCAACGGGATTCCCTACAGAGAAGATGACGATGTCGTGCTAGGTGCAACCAGCAAAAGTCGCTGGGCATATGCTGCCAGTAAAATGGTGGATGAGTTCCTTGGTTTAGCTTACCAGCAAGAGTACAACGTCCCTGTTGTGCTCTTAAGGCTCTTCAATACGGTGGGACCGCGCCAGACTGGACGTTATGGCATGGTAATTCCGCGATTAGTTGCTCAAGCGCTAACAGGTGAGGCGATCACGGTGTACGGAGATGGCATGCAAAGTCGTTGTTTCTGCGATGTCAGCGATGTTGTACGCGCAATCACGGGGCTGGTCGAGCACCCGGAAGCGCCCGGACGGGTTTACAATATTGGAGGAACTGAGGAAATAAAGATCCTGGACCTTGCAAAACGGATTAAGGCGCTGATGGATAGCCCCTCCGAGATTGTGCATATTCCCTATGCCGACGCTTATCCGGGTGGCTTCGAAGACATGCAGCGGCGGGTGCCTGACACGAATCGTATACATGAACTGTTGGGTTGGCAACCAAAGCTTTCTCTCGACCAGATTCTGCTGCGCGTCCGTGACGATTTTAAGACACAATTTGCAGGTGAACCAAAAGCTACCCAGGCGAGCGTCCCAACCGCAAAGGCTAGTTGAATGAGGCCGCTAATGAGTTGGCCCGTCAGCCCGAGCTGTATTTCAGCGGTGAGCAACACATCACGAAACTACCGCACTCCGGTTCACAACCTCCTGCGCTATCTTTTATCTCTTATGCTCTAAGGGTACTGTCTATCCACATCACTCTAAAGCGTATATTAATTAATTAGACTTGCAGCAATTATTTAATACTATTGACTTTAGTTCAACTTACCAGCACAACTCACAGTAGCAAACAAAAAGGGGGGGGGCCCATGTTCAACATCATTGCGAGCTTCAAAGCTACTGTATCCACCAGTATTATCTGCCTGTTCTGTGTTTGCACGTTGTCAGCGCAAACAACAGTTTTTATTAATGAAATCCACTACGACAACGCTGGCCTGGATCTTAATCAGCAGGTAGAAATCGCCGGGCCGGCTGATACTGACCTTACCGGTTGGATAGTCTATCTCTACAATGGTAACACCGGTGGGTTTTATGCGACGGCCGCCTCAGTGGCATCCTTGCCGACGATTGCGATGGCTTTGGCTTCGCCGTTGCGCCGTTCGGTAACATTCAGAACGGGACACCACCCGGGACACCGGAGGGAGTCGCACTCGTCGACAATTCCAACTCGGTTGTTCAGTTTCTGTCCTACGAAGGCTCGTTTACTGCAGTTGGCGGTCCACCCAAGGCATGACCACCGTAGATATCGACGTGAGTGAAAGTTCATCCACACCCGTCGGCAATTCATTGCAACTGGGCGGTACAGGAACAACAGCCGAGGATTTCTCCTGGCAATCCGATGCTCCGAGTACCTTCGGCACGTGCAACATCGACCAGAGTTTTACAATTGAAGTCCCTCTGCCGCACAATTTTGTCTTGCTTGCCGACAACAAGATAAAGATCGGTGGTCAGGTTGTGTCCGCTGGCGACATTCATTCCAATGACAAGATTGATTTCAAGAAGGGTAACCCGAGCACGCACTCAGGCAACCTAACCGCGAAAAAGGATATCAAAATTGACAAAGACAACACGATTGATGGCGATGCGACGGCTGGTGGCAAAGTAGATGTCAAGAAAGACGCGACAATAAACGGTACGATAACGGAAAATGCAAATGTCGATATAGTGGCACTGCCGACAATCTCTTTTGGCGCGGGCGGCAATGACGTTAAAGTGCCGGATGGCGGCAGTCAAAGCCTTACACCTGGCTCTTACGGTAAGGTAAAAGTTGAGAAACGCGGCACGCTTATCTTGACTGATGGCGATTATTTCTTCGAAGAGCTTGACCTGAAAGACGACGCGACTTTGTCTGTCAGTATCAGCAAAGAGCCCGTGGTCATTAACACAGTCAATAAACTCCATTTCCACAAGAGAACCCAAGTGATTATTTCGTCTTGGTCACCAAATACAAGTGAGCTTGTTACATTCAATAGCATGAAAAAAGTTGAGTTGTTTGAAGGCTCGCGCGTTTTGGGTACGATCATCGCGCCCGAAGATGAGGTCAAGATTAAGAAGTCAGTTTTCTTTAAAGGTAGTATTTGCGCCAAAGAGATTACTGTTAATAAGGATGGTACGCTTCTGCATCACGATTCCAACACAAGTCTAAGCAAGGCTGCCCCGGTGCTGGCAGCAACGGAGGATGCTGCTGTAAGTGTTGGTAGCGTAGAAACTACACCAGCCGTTCCCACCGAATTTGCGTTAGAGCAGAATTACCCGAATCCATTCAATCCGACAACCACCATTCGTTTCCGCCTGCCGGATGCCGGCCATGTAAGCGTCAGGATCTTCAACACGCTTGGTCAGGAGATAAGACTCTTAGTGGAAAACGACTTCGGACCAGGGCTGCACAGCATCATCTGGGATGGTAGGAACGATAACGGCAACTCAGTGTCAAGTGGACTTTATCTGTATCAGATTCAGTCTGGCAAATTTAGCCAGGTAAAAAAGATGACCTTGCTGAAATAGTGCCATATGGCATAATAGGAAATAACCGTCAACTTATTAGACTTCTCTGATCTGCCCTGTCGTAGCAAGACCCATGCGACGGGGCTTTTTTTTGATACTATGTTCTATCTTGGACTGTTCATAAACTGTCTCTCCTGTCATCCTGGAAAGATCTTTTTTGGACTAAATCCTCGCCTGTTGAATGATGTCGACCCTGTTCGAAGAAGATTCCTCCTGAATGACAGTAATCGCGAGATTTGTGCTCAATGCCCCGCTTCATGAATTATCCAGGCTTTGTCTCATCGTACTATCGTCATTCTCTTTGTCTGTACAAAATCCTTGCCTATTTGCAGTGTATAGAAGTAGGTGCCGCTTGCAATTCTGCTCTCCGAAAAATGGACGCTGTGAGTCCCCGCTGGCTGTAGTCCGTGGACTAAGGTGCGAACCTCCCTCCCAAGCATATCATAAATCTTTAAAGTGACGACATCAGAGTCAGGGACGGTATATGATATGTTTGTCGTTGGGTTAAATGGATTGGGATAATTCTGCTCAAGTTGAGCTTCCGTTGGAAGTGCCAGGGCAATTGAAATAACCTGTGAATATTCAATGGCTCCGTCTGTATCAATCTGCTTTAAACGATACCTAACATAGAACGCCCCGGGGGTAATTTCGGACAAATCATCCCGGAATTCGTAGGCTTGCGGTCGTACAATAGTCCCCTTACCTCGAACAAACCCGATGCGCTGCCAATACGATGTCGTAGAACGTTCAACATCAAAGCCATAATTATTCGTTTCCGTTTGAGTTTGCCATTTCAGAAGCACTTTACTCTCACTAACCGATGCACTGAATGAAGTCAGCTCCACCGGAACCGGCACATCAATGCTGCCTTTTAGAAAAGTGAAATAATCTCGCTTGACCCCCGTGTTATCTAGAAAAGTGACATCCATTCGACTACTATCGACATCTAAGACCACAGAGCCAAGAACGTTTAGCGATATGTACATCGCAGGATGATCTAAGGAGCCACCTGAAATCTTTCCCGAGCTACCGGCCACAATGTAAACGGCTCCTTCATGACTCGCAGGACCGAGGGTCGCCTTATAGTATGCATTATCGCCATCTAGCCGGCCATCTCCGGCATCGATAATCATGGAATCTGCCAAAGCGCTGGAATCGCCGTAATGTTCATCCAGGAGAAATGAACGTTCGTAGGAATGACTGTGACCCGTGAGCACCAGGTCGACTCCACCATCCTCCAGAATTGGTAGGGCATTGGTTCGCATCTGAATCAACTTACTCTCTCTATCAGAATCGTGGGAGCCTTGACTGTAAGGTGGGTGATGCCAAAAAGCGATAGTCCAATCAAGAGTGTTGGCAGCCAGATCATCTCGTAACCAACTAAGCATCTCCCCGTCCTGACTTCTTGGCATATCATGGGAGTTCAAACAAATGAAATGAATGTTGGCATAGTCGAATGAATAGTAGGCCTCGGTCTCTGATGCTACTCCTCCTGCTTCTGCGTTCGTGGGCAGCGTGAAAATATCATAGAAAGCGCCGGATTCTGTTGGCGATGATGCACTGTGCCCATCATGGTTTCCGAACGCCGGCCAAAGGACTGACTTTCGCAGCATCTTTGGGTAGATATCAAAAACCGCTGACTGGTACTCATCATCGGTTCCGTCACGATACGCGTTATCCCCGAGCATTACCCATAAGTCTGTATGCGAGGTATCAGTAAAAACGAAATAAGCGTCTCGCACAGCACGTTGATTCTTGTTCGCCGTTCCGGAATCACCCAGTACCCAGATGCGTGACCGCTTGCGGGTGTTGGCTGCAGGCGCTGTCACGAAAAAGTGGTCAGCACCAATGACTAGTGTATCGCTCGGACTCCCTACTGAATAGTAGTACCTGGTCTCCGCCGAAAGCCCGGTGAGTTTCAACTCATGTTCCGTGGCTGTCGTTAGGTCGTCAACAAATGAAACAAGGTTATTCGGATCAGTACCGTATCGGACGCGGCTGTCTGTGGCGATATCTGTGCGCCAACGAACAACAAGGCTACTGGGTGTGCCCGTCTGCAAATAGGGCCCGCGAACGACTCGTGGTACTCCCTCGGCTTGCTCATATGCCGGTTTGATTCGCGGACTGCTCTGATAGCCAGCCTGAGTAGGCGATGATTGAAAGCTATGAATAAGAAAATGAAACGTGAACAGGCAAGAAACCAAAAGTACGGATAGTCTTATCACGATCATACCTAACCTCCTTCCGCACGTTGTTGGTGAACCCCATGGCCAGCCCAATACTCTCGACACCGAGTGGGCGTACCATCATCCTCTTTTCATTTCACCATTCCCTCCCGTACCACCTCTCCCCCAACCCTCTCCCATTCAAGAAACCCACCATCCATCTGAATAGCGTCAAACCCGTGGCGTTCTAACAGCGCGGTGGCATAAGTGGAGCGTATTCCGGAACGACAATGTACGAGCAAGGTCTTGTCTCGTGGGACTTCCTCGATCCGGGCCAGAAGACGCGTGTGGGCAATATTCGCGGCGCCGGGTATGTGACCGACCTCAAATTCGTCGGCCCGTCGTACATCGAGAATGTGCATGTCGCGGTATTTTTCCAGGTCGAGGATGTCGCTCATTTCCCGGTGCTTGACCTGAGCGAGAGACCCGCCCTGCTGTCCGTAGGCTGTCACCTCTGCGGGAGAAATGAATCCCACGATTCGGTCCAGGCCAATACGAATGAGGTCTGTTACGGCTTCTTCCAGGTTCGGTTCATCGACAATCAGGTAGATATCCTGCTCCTCGGCCACGTACGATCCCGAAATCGTTGGGAATGATTTGTCCAGTGGCGTAAACAGTGCATCCGGCAGGTGCCCCC
>JAJFJH010000277.1 GCA_021774155.1 Nitrosomonas sp. | reverse complement strand
GCCAGCTTTGTCACATTGATGCGTGCTGCATCTATTCCCGCTCGCGTTGTCACTGGCTACCAAGGCGGGGAATTTAATCCGATGGGTGATTATTTGATTGTCCGTCAATCACGCGCCCACGCATGGGCTGAAGTTTGGTTGGAACGTCAAGGCTGGGTTCGCGTCGATCCGACTGCCGTCATTCCAAATGAACGGGTTGAAAGTTTTGGCGACACGCAACGCTTCCAAACCATTATCCCTGAACAATTAATGGGTAACCATAGCACCTGGGCCGCACAACAATTTATCCAATTACGTAACAGTTGGGATGCGGTCAATCATGAATGGAATCAGTGGGTTCTTGGCTACGGATCTGATAAACAGCTAGAGCTACTAGACAAATTAGGGCTTGGCAAACTCACCACCCAACAACTCATCATCATGATGATCGTATTAATCGCAGCCCTCATTACCAGCACGTTAATATACTTGTTAGTGCAACGAAAAAACACAGGTGATCCAGTGAGTGATGGCTACAATCTATTCTGCAACAAACTCTCAAGCATAGGTATTACCAGACAACCTTGGCAAGGCCCGCAAAACTATGGTGAATTAGCTTGTAGACAACTCCCTCACCTCAAACAGCAAATTAACATCATAACGCAATATTATATTGCCCTTCGCTATAGCCCAACGAAACGCTATCAGACAGAAAAATTTATACGATTGATCAAGCGATTTAAACCATAATCTTAATTATTAAGTATAATTCCCATCTTACTTATTTATAAGTTAATTTATTAATTATAAAAATTAATTTCCTTCCGCCAGAAACCAGAGTCTTCTCATAGCCGGGGAATTCTATATGATTCTGTTTCAGACATAATCGTATAAATATTTAAATCGGTGATTTTCTAATGCCCCTCAAAACACGACCAAGTTGCGCTACTGATTACAACTGGTTATTAGCACTTCACCATGAGTCCTATTTTGACGTCATTACGTACCAGTTTGGTTCCTGGGACAAGAAGGAGCAGTTGAAAATATTTTTGAAGTCTTGGCAATCAGAAAACTTAACAATCATCCTTAATGAGGATAAACCGATTGGCATGTTTATAATTAACAATTTTGATAATTATCTATGGTTAGCTGAACTTCAGATATCACCCACGTATCAGAGCAAAGGATTTGGATCTAAAATTGTTCAAACAATGTTAACAAATGCACGACAATTAAATTTATCACTTCGTTTAAGGGTACTGCTCAAAAACCACCGCGCAAAAAAATTTTATTTGCGGCAAGGTTTTATTAAAATCAGTCAAACGAATTATCATTATGTAATGCAAGCCAGCTAAAACAATTTGATACAGCATCCATTTATAAAAAAACGCCTCATCTATCAAGATGAGGCATGTCTTAGAAAAATCTAGGTTTTTGGTTCAGATCGCCCATTTTCATTCATTGAATCCTTAAAATCACTCCAGTGTAAAACATCTTGGACAAAGTAATCAAAGGTGCGAGGTAATTCTTCTTGGGTGTTCTTATCGTCATTGACAACATCCAGGATAAAGAACGCACGTAACGAGCCATTTCTACGGCATCTTGATCCTGATCCTTTTCTCAATACAATTTGGTCACGCCAAGAACCTAAATTAATATAAGTACTGCAATATTTTGTCTTAATATTAGGTTCTTCTTGTAATGGTTGGTGTGTGTGTCCTTCAGCATGAATCTGAAAATCATAATGACGGTAAGCTCGCATAAAGCTAGGAAATCTTTTCATTTCCCCTAGACTGACACTAGGCGTGTATTGACGATTGAGAAGCATTAGAAGTCTCATTAGACCCGCAATCGAACGAATTTCAAGACGTGCCGCACCAACTTTACCATCCAATGCATTCATCCATTCTAAAATTCGTCTGGCAACCTTTAAACCGACTCTGTAGAACGAAGGGGAAGATTGATATGTAAAATCCCAGCTTAACCAATTAATTATGCACTCATATAATGTTTCTTCTATGATCTTGGTTGCTGCGGTTTTACCACTTTTATCCCGCATATTATCAACTTCATCTAAAATCCGTTTAATAGCCGCATAAGACGGACGATATAGATCCAACTCATCAATTACGCAATTCAAACGCGGGTTATCGTATTCTATTTCTGCGAGTCGTTTTTTTACTTTATAAATAAAAGTTGATAACACACCTGCAGCAACCGTGTCGCCAAAACAAGGGGCAAAAAAGGGAGAGAACTTTAATTTTTGCCAGGTATCAATACTCCAGCCATCTGAAACAGACCAGCCAGGCAAACTATCAGTTTCCTTAACCTTGGCGCTGTTGTCGGCATCACGCCATTGTCCATGAGTTGCGAAATACCTAAATCCCTTGTCACCATAATAAAATGGAAAATAAGGTGCCATGTTCCGGTTTATGAACATTTGTTCATCACCGTACATTCGTCCCAATGATTTGCGCTCCTCTGTAGAGATGTCTTCAACCTTTTGCCCCAAGCCTTTTTCATAAAAATACTTTAATGCTTGCTGGTCACAAAAAAGCTCTTTGTCGTGATTTCCCAGCAATACGACAATCTTAACTTTATCAACACCAGAGTCTTGCTTTAAACGGATATTCAATCCTTGCAGCCACTTAAAGAAATTGACATGTTGCACATCCACAATTTCCCTAATAATTTGGTTTACAACTTTAGAAAACTCAGCAGTTCTATCACGTTCCCATGGGTAAATTTCATTTTCCGCCCACCGACTACTACGAACCATATCGACAATATCGCCATCCAATACCATCACAAATTCTTTGATTATATATTTTCTGCAGCGGTGCGCGATTGTGTCATAGAACGAGCTCCAAGTTTTATCGCTTAAATTCTGATATCCCACCGTGCCGTCCGTTAAATGTATATCACTAAGACTGACACATAGACGGTTGGGCCTGTTTTCTGGGGGGTCGTTGATCATTTCTAAATAACGATCTTCAACTTGACCTAAACCAAATGATCCAGTCATTTTATGAAAAGATTGAGTTATTTTTTTTATCGCGGCTTGGCTGGAATTCATAATCTGTTTTCCTTTTTAGATCACATTATATAAATGCATTATTTTTTATGTGTGACTGGGCTTATCAATGCGTTCAATGTTTGAGGGTTTTAATATTGTATCGAAACAACTGTAACTATGTTGTGGATTTAAGAAAAATGATCTAATTTATTTATGGCGTCATAAGTGATTTTGGATAGGCTAATTTAATTTACAGCAAAATATTATTCGTTAGTTTTTTATGCTAATCAATTGTTTATAAATTAAAATTGGTGTTCATTCTTAATGGAGTAACAATTAGCGGCGATATACCTTTATATTTGTCACAATATTGTCATATTAATTAAAGATAATACGTACATCTTTAAATATATAGGAAAGCGTATGAATTATTTTCAAGATGAAAATATAGGCTTTGAATCAATACTTCCAAATGAAATTATTGATTTATTGAATCGTTACAAATCAACAAATAATAAGCAACATCAACATGATGTATCCATGGCTAGTACCCCGTCATTTTTAGACGAACATGAACAAGCCATGGCTGAATAACCTTCCTTTCTGAAGTTAGCTATACTAATAGTGATGAACCCTGAACAACTACAACTATTAGTTACTCGTGTCATGCCCTATGGCAAGTATAAAGGACGGTTAATTGCAGATTTGCCAGGAAACTACCTTAATTGGTTTGCTCGTAAAGGCTTTCCACCTGGAGAGATCGGCGATCTATTAGCCTTAATGCAGGAAATCGATCACAACGGCCTTTCGACCATACTAGATCCGCTGCGGCGGCGTTGATAAATTAATCGTTTAGCTATCCTTTAGTCCAAAAAACACATCGCCGGTTGAAACAATCTGCTGCTCGCCACTCTCTTTGGTAACAATTAACTGACCTTCACCATCCAACCCACTGAATATGCCAACGACATCGTCGTCAGCATTATCCGAGACCCTCACGTTAATCCTCTCCCCTACCCCCACCATTAATGGTAACAACTGTTCATTCAAGTAAGACGGCCCTTTTTCGACATAGCTTGCTAATTTTTTAACAAAGAAACGAGTAAGTGCCGCAACAACTTGGTCTCGATCAGTGTCTATAACGCCCTCTGCGTGTAAACTGCTCGCAGGATAATTAACATCTTCTGGAAAATGAATCACATTGATACCAACCCCCACAACAACCCACCCGTTTGACGAATTTTCGGATGTTAAAGAATTCATATTTGTCGCAGAAGGTTTCGCTTCAAGAAGAATACCCGCAATTTTTTTGCCGTTGACCAAGACATCATTAGGCCATTTAATCTGCACCTGAGCAGCTTGGCCAACAAAACAAGCAATCGTGGCATGAACTGCGAGCGCAGCCACATGTGACAAACCTGATAGACTTGGCCAATTGGCTGATGGACGCAAAATCATGGACCAAAAAACATTACCTACTGGACTATCCCATTGACGACCATAGCGACCCCGTCCAGAAAATTGTTGATGCGCCCATACCACCGTCAAATGCTCTGCACCATCACAAGCAAGTTGCTTAGCTAAGCTATTGGTGCTTTCAGTTGCCTTAACTTCATGGAACGTGACTTTATCACCCATTTACTAGCACCATTATCGAACAAAAAAGGATGGTACCAAGAAAGACAGCCGTATTTATTAATGATTGTTCATCATTCGTTCATCAATCACGTGTAACCTACAATCAATGAGCAACCAGACTCGACAACCGTAGAAAAGGAGTTCTTGTGAATAAAGAAAATAGATTATCCATAAATAGCTGTCATATTCTAATGGCATTTTGTTTTCTGATCGTGGGTTGCGCCAGTCCAAAACCCATTCTTTATCCAAATGCTCACCTAAATTCCGTAGGTCAGCAACAAGTTGATCAAGATATCGCAGAATGCCAACAGATTGCAAAACAGTATGCCTCCGCCTCAAACGCAGGCGAACAAGTCGCAAAAAGTACTGCCGTGGGCGCTGGTGTCGGCGCGGCAAGTGGCGCTGTTGTCGGTGCAATGCGAGGGTCAGCCTCTAGCAGTTCACTTTTTGGCGCCGCTGCCGGTGCAACAGCGGGTCTCATACGTGGCTTAATGCGCCGTAATCCGCCCAATCCCGCCTATAGAAATTTTGTCAACCAATGCCTCAGTGAACGTGGCTACCAATCGGTAGGTTGGGATTGATAGGTCTACAAGTCACTTCATTGTTTCAGTAGGCAAAGGAGGCAAGCCGAGTTCTTTTAGAAACTTATTGTGCTTACTGGTCACTTCAACAATTTTATTTTCCAGGTCAACCAACTCAGTATTTACCGCTTTAATGTCGATTTCGACCTCTGCCTTAGCGGTGCTGATATAGCGAGATATATTTAGGTTGTAATCATTCTTTTCTATCTCTTCCATCAACACGCGTCGAGAATAACGTTTTTCTTCCCTACGATACTGGTAAGTGGAAACGATTTTTTCGATATTCTCCGGCAGGAGTTGGTTTTGGCGTTTGCCCTTTTCGAAGTGTTCGCTGGCGTTGATGAACAACACATCATCCGGTTTTTTGCATCGTTTTAGCACCAGAATGCAGACCGGAATGCCGGTGGAGAAAAACAGGTTGGCGGGCAGGCCGATCACGGTGTCGATGTGGCCGTCTTTGAGTAATTTGGTGCGGATGCGAGCTTCTGCGCCACCACGAAAGAGCACGCCGTGCGGCAGAATAATTGCCATCACCCCGCTGTCACTTAAAAAGTGAAAGCCGTGCAATAAAAAAGCGAAATCAGCAGCAGATTTTGGGGCGAGGCCATAGCTTTTAAAACGGAAATCTTCACCCAGCGCGTCGTTTGGTTCCCATCTATAACTAAAAGGTGGATTAGCGACAACGGCATCAAATTCCATTTTTTTGGCCGGGTTCATTTCATTCAGAATGTCCCATTCATTCAATAATGAATCGCCGTGGTGTATTTCAAATTCCGTGTCTTTTACACCGTGCAGCAGCATATTCATGCGCGCCAGGTTGTAGGTGGTGATATTTTTTTCCTGCCCGTAGATCTTGCCTATGGTGCCGCCCGCATCACGAAGCTGCTTGCGTACATTGAGCAACAGCGAACCGGAACCGCAGGCAAAATCGAGCACCTGGGTGAGTTTTTTCTTTTTACCGGTGGCGGGCTCCTGACTGTCCAGTGTGACGATGGCTGATAAAATACTGGAGATCTGTTGCGGTGTATAAAATTCCCCTGCTTTTTTACCAGACCCGGCGGCAAACTGGCCGATCAGGTATTCATAGGCATCGCCCAGAATATCGGTGTTGGTACTGAACTGAGCAATCCCCTCGGCGATTTTCTGGATGATTTTACACAGTCTTTCGTTACGATCTGCGGGCTTCTTGCCCAGCTTTTCCGAGTGCAGATTGATTTCGGAGAACAAACCCTGGAAGGTGCTGGCAAAGGATTTCTCTTCGATGTATTTGAAACCGTTCGCCAGTGTTTGCAACAAATCAAGGTGCTGAGTTCGTGCCATCTCGGCGATACTGCTCCACAAGTATGGCGGTTCAACCACATAATGCACTTTGAGGCGCATTTGTTTTTCGAAGTCGGCAATGTCTTCGGCATTCTCGTTGAAATGGTTTAATGCAACAGGACACTTCTAGAGGCAGATTTATAATGTCATTAGAGGTGAATATGAATACACAAACAAAACGAGTGAATCCGAAATATACACTTGAATTTAAACAAGATGCGGCAAGGTTAGTTAATG